>JBILGJ010000378.1:0-2990 GCA_044351125.1 Micropepsaceae bacterium | reverse complement strand
CTCGCTTTGCATCAGCACGTAACGTGCGCTCAGAACGAGAACGGAAGTTAAAGCCATGCACCGCCTGTTGGGAAGCCTGTTGGGACTTGCGCTGATGGCAGCCGCCGCACCCGGTGTCTATGCCTACTCCCGCATCAAGGACATCACGGACATCGAGGGGGTGCGGGAAAACCAGCTCGTAGGCTATGGCCTGGTCGTTGGCCTCAACGGAACCGGTGACAGCTTGCGCAATGCGCCCGGCACCCAGCAGAGCCTTCAGGCCATGCTCGAGCGTCTGGGCATCAACACCCGGGGCACCAACATTTCAAGCGGCAACGTGGCCGCCGTCCTGGTCACCGCCAATCTTCCACCGTTCGCCGCACAGGGCACGCGCATCGACGTAACCGTGAGCGCCATCGGCGACGCCAAGAACCTCCAGGGAGGCACACTGCTCGCGACCCCCCTGCTTGGCGCCGACGGCAATGTCTATGCGGTTTCCCAGGGCCAGATCGCCATCAACGGCTTCTCGGCCCAGGGGCAGGCAGCATCCGTGACCAAGGGCGTTCCGACCTCGGGCCGCATCGCGGCCGGGGCCATCGTCGAACGGGAGATTGCCTTCGAACTGTCGACCATGCGCTCGCTCAGGCTGTCCCTTCGCAATCCCGATTTTACCACAGCCCGCCGCGTCAAGGACGCAATCAATACATTCATGGGCTCCCCGGTAGCAGTTGCCGATGATCCGGCAACGGTCCGGCTGACCATACCGGCCTCTGCCTCGAGCAACATCGTGAGCCTGCTCACGGACATCGAGCAACTAAGGGTCCAGCCGGACCAACCGGCCAAGGTCCTTATCGACGAAGCCTCGGGCATCATCGTGATGGGAGCCGATGTCCGCATCTCGGCAGTCGCCATCGCCCAGGGTAACCTCACCATCCGCGTCACCGAGTTCCCGGAGGTCTCACAACCCGATCCGTTCAGCAATGGCGAGACAACCGTCATCCCCTCAACCGAAATATCGGTCGATGAACAGCCTGACCGCAAGCTCGCCGTACTGAAATCCGGCGTCAGCCTGCAGCAACTGGTCAATGGCCTCAATGCCCTCGGCGTCAGCCCCCGCGACATGATCGCCATCCTCCAGGCCATCAAGGCCGCCGGCGCCCTGCAGGCAGAAATCGAGGTGATGTGACATGTCGGCCTCGCCAATGGACACAACACGACTCCAGATGAGCCGCCCTCCCGTACCGACGGTGATAAGCCGCAAGCTCGAAGAGGGCGCACGTGAATTCGAGGGTATCTTCATTTCCCAGATGCTCGAGACGGCCTGGTCCACGGTCCCCACCGACGGGATGACGGGTGGCGGAATGGGCGAGAGCGCCTTCCGGTCGCTGATGATCCAGGACATCGGACAGCAGATGGCACGTCAAGGCGGAATGGGCCTTGCTCCGCACATCCACGCCGAACTTCTGAAGATGCAGGAGGGTCGCAAGCCATGAACGAACATACTGGTCGCGCCGAGCAATTGCTGTCGCTCGCAACGAAACTGACAACCATCCTTGAGGAGGATGCAGCAATCCTGCGTTCACGCCGGCCAGCGCAGCTCGCCGGCAGGCAGCAGGACCGGGAAGTACTGATGCTCCAGTACACCAAGGCCGTCGCAGAATTCCGCAAGAACCACGTGAAGGGCTCACTGCCCCCCGCCCTCAAGCAGAAGCTCAGCCAGGCTACGGAAAAGCTCATGGCAGCAACCAGGGAACACAGCCGTCTCCTGACACGCTTTCGCCATGTCACCGAAGGCATGCTCAAGGCAGTGGCTACGGTTGTCGTCGCGCAGGAATCACCGTCGGTCTATGCAAAGACAGGCGCGTTCGCGACCAGCACATCAAGCCAGCGGGCATCCGCCCTCACGCTCAACCAGGCAGTCTGAGATCCCCGCAAAGTCTAGCGTGACAGCGCAGACTGGTAGGAATTCAGCGCCCTCTGGTCGAGCTGCGCACCCGAACGCAGGCTGGTACCCGTGATCGTCATGTAAGCCAGCTTCACCACCTCGATCGCCGACCCGAGCTGGTAGACCATCGTCTTGGATCGAAGCTTTTCCTCGAGATTCATTCCAGTCTCAAGGCCAAGCGAGAAGCGTCGGAGCGACGCAGCCGTCGAGGCCGTCTTCTTGTTTGCATCGAGCTTCATGGCTTCAAGACCAAGACCAGCCAGCGCATCCAGACCTGCGCTTCCCGCAATGAGCTCGACAGTATTGCCTTCCTTCGCGGTTATCCTGATGCCGTCGCCCCCCGTGCGGGACACCTCGGCTGCCCCCTTGAGCAGCATCGCATTGTTGATCTTGAGCGCAAGCGAACGCATGGTGTCACCGGCTTCCACACTGACTTTCAGCTTGTTTCCGTCATTCACCCGAAGGAAGAAATGATCCCCGGCCCGCACGCTCGAACCCGCCGTAATCAGGCGTGACTCATCGAACGAAATCTTGCCCCGTGGCAGTCCAAGGCGATCGAGGACTGAAGCACCTTGGGCATCGATCGAGATCGCGTTCGCTGCACTCGCCGAACCGACACTCTGGAACTGGTGTGTCCAGACCGCGGCACCGGCCGCGTCAAGCTTGCGCACATAGGCATCCGCATCCGTGTTCGTGCTGGCGCCATCAAGGCTGCCCATGGTCGCGCCCGACACATAGACAGCTCCATTGCTGACTGCCAGGCCAAGCCCACTGTCCGCACCGGACGTGCCCACATAGGTCGTATACGAAACCGAGGCAGAAGTACCTTGATCAACAATCTTCGAGACGAAACCATCAGTATCGCCTGAATGGGACGACACGATCGTTGCAGCGCCGCCCGCATCGAGCCCCGGGTTACTGGTGGAGCCAGCTATGTAAACCGCCGATCCCTCGATCGCGACAGCGCCAAGATTTCCCTGCCCGATCGCACCAAGATTGACGCTCCATGCCGGTTCCGAGGTACCATCCACCAGCCCAATCTTGCGCACGATCGCCTCGCCGCCTT
>JBILGJ010000377.1:0-2994 GCA_044351125.1 Micropepsaceae bacterium | reverse complement strand
GCTCGAGGAAAACCTCGCCCGTTTCGGACAGAAGCACGAAGGTCGCGCCGCGGCGGGTCGGCCTCGCCTTCCTGTCGGCCCGGCGCGGCAGTTCGGCTGCAATCCCCTTCTTCAGCCCCTCGCACACGGTGTTCCACGGGCAGAGCATGCAGGAAGGTGCCTTCGGCGTGCAGATTCCGGCTCCCAGGTCCATCATGGCTTGCGCGAAGTCGCCGGCATGTTCGGCCGGCGCGAGCTCGCTTGCCGCCTGCCTGATCAGGGGCTTTGAAGCGGGCAGAGGCTCCCCGATTGCCCTCAGGCGGGACAGCACGCGCTCGATGTTGCCGTCGACGGGCGCGGCCTGCTTCCCAAAGGCAATGGCCGCGATGGCGGCGGCGGTATAGGGGCCTATGCCGGGCAGTTTCAGCAGTTCGGCTTCGTCATCGGGCAGCTTGCCGCCATAGTCTTCCGCCACCGTGCGGGCACAGGCGTGCAGGTTTCGCGCGCGGCTGTAGTAGCCAAGGCCAGCCCAGGCCGCCATCACATCCGCGGGGTCGGCTTTGGCCAGCGCCCTGAAATCAGGCCAGCGTTTCATGAACTTCAGGTAATACGGGATGACTGTCGTGACTGTCGTCTGCTGCAGCATGATCTCGGACAACCAGACCGCGTAGGGATCCTGTCGCTTTCCCGGCGGAGCACGCCAAGGCAACCGGCGGTGCTGCGCCTTGTACCAGTCAAGCAACATGCGGACATGTTGCGTGTTCCTTTGCGCCCGCGCTGGCGACGGTCTAACATTGCGGCGTTCAACGGTGGCGCCCATGTCAGACGAGCAACCCGGCATCACGATCCGCCGACGCGGCCCCAAGCCCGTCGCCGAGAATGCGTTGCAACTCCTGAAGGGGCATTTGGCCAAGCGCGGCTTCGCGCAGGTCGAGCTCGTGACGCGCTGGGCTGAAATCGCTGGCCGGGGGCTTGCCGCCCACTGTTTTCCGCAAAAGCTTTCCTCCGGCACCAATGGCGCCTTGACCCTGACCCTTGTCGCCGATGACCGGGCGAGCCTCGAGCTTCAACATCAGGCGCCCAAGCTGATCGACCGCATCAACCGCTATTTCGGCCGGGAAGTGGTCACCAAGATCAAGGTGGTTGCGGGGGATATCCCCAAGCCCCGCACGCGCCCTGCTCCGCGTGCCCTTACGGCGGCCGAAGAGACCGAACTCAAGGGCTGGACCGGGGGAATCACCGACGGCGATTTGCGGGCGGCCCTCGAGCGACTGGGACGAAGTGCGCTGGCAGAAAGCCGGAAAACCGGCCTTTCGAGGCGTTGAGCCTACGGCCCCTCGCGTCCTATATTCCTGCCCAAAATCCAACTGCTTCGTTTTGGGGGTTCCCGTGAGCTCAGGCTTTCTTGACAAGATTTCGTCCCTCGTCGGCATTTCCGACAAGCGGGTTCTGGCCGGTGGCGGCGTTGCCCTGGCGCTGCTCCTGGGTGGCGGCATCTGGTATTTCACACAAGCGCCCAAGGACGCCGACGAAGAAGCGGTCGCCGCCGCGGAGTTCGATCCCAACACTTGCGTGCCGGAGACGAAGGTCGCTGTCACGGACGAGGACTTCATCATCGGCGACAAGAACGCGCCCGTGACCCTGGTCGAATACCTGTCGCAAACTTGCTCACACTGCGCCGAGTTCCGTGCCATCGAGGTACCGAAGCTCGAGGAGACATTTGTCAAGACCGGCAAGGTGCGGATCGTTTTCCGTGAACTGCATCGCAACAATGTCGATGTTGCGGCCTCGGTGCTGGGACGCTGCCTGGGGCGGGACGGGTTCCTGCCCTTCACCGACATGCTTCTGGCCAACCAGGCTACGTGGATGATGCGAGAGGACAACGACATCGTTGCGGGCCTGCGCGAAATGGCACGCCGCGCCGGCATGTCCGGCGAGGACTTCGAGACCTGCCTCAAGAAGCAGGACGTCGCGACCAAGCTTGCGAAGGCAAGCCAGAACGACGTTCGCAAATACTGCATGACCGGAACGCCGACGCTGCTGCTCAACGGTCGCAAGATCGAGGGCGATAACATCGCCTTCGCCAAGCTGGACGAGGCCATCCGCGCAGAACTCAAGAAGGCCGGGGTCGAAGAGCCCCCCGCTGCTGCCGAGACCGAAGGTGTGGCGCCTGCCGAGGGTGCGACGCCAGCTGAAGCCGTTGCCCCGGTCGAAGCCGAAGCGAAGCCCGCCGAGGGTGCGAGCGCGCCTGCCTCTGGCGGTGCGACCGACAGCAAGCCACCCAGCCCGTAACGGGCGAGGCAGGTCGCGTTCGCCCGCGGACCGCGACCGCGCCGCAAGGAACAGGACTGGAGCATCCCCGTTGAAGTTCGCCAAACTCCGCCTGACCGGGTTCAAGTCGTTTGTCGAACCGACCGAGCTGCCGATCGAGCCGGGGCTGACAGGCATCGTCGGTCCCAATGGCTGCGGAAAGTCGAACCTGCTCGAGGCCCTGCGCTGGGTAATGGGGGAGAACTCGGCGAAATCCATGCGTGGCGGCGCGATGGATGACGTGATCTTCGCGGGTACGAATGCGCGGCCAAGCCGGAACATGTCCGAGGTTGCGCTCTTCATCGACAACGCCACACGCTCGGCACCGGCGCAGTACAATGATGCCGACATGATCGAGATCACCCGGCGCATCGAACGCGAGATGGGTTCGATCTACAAGATCAATGGCCGGGACGTGCGGGCACGCGACGTCCAGATCTTCTTCGCCGACGCCTCTTCGGGCGCACACTCACCGGCCCTGGTGCGGCAGGGACAGATCGGACAGCTGATCAATGCCAAGCCGATCGCGCGCCGTGCCATTCTCGAAGAAGCTGCGGGCATTGCCGGCCTGCATGCCCGTCGACACGAGGCTGAACTCAAGCTCAACGCTGCACAGCAGAACCTGTCGCGCGTGGGCGACATCGTGCAGGAGATCGAGGTCCAGCTCGCCAACCTGAAACGCCAGGCTCGGCAAGCCGCCCGCTA
>JBILGJ010000107.1:0-8004 GCA_044351125.1 Micropepsaceae bacterium | reverse complement strand
TCGCCCAGTCCATCAAGCAGGTTCTGCAGGCTGATGCGGTCGTTGGGGAAGTTCCGAACGATCTGGAGGATGGCGTCCGAGGCGCGGAGATGTTCGGCTTGGGCGTTCATGTGGATCACGAAGGTGGAGCTCAGGGGATGGGGCGCAGGCCTGTGACGCATGCCCCTATCCTCTACCACAACAGCCCGTTCTACCAAGAGGGGCGAAGCGAAGCGCCTGCAAGCTTAATTCCCCGTAGCCTTTCAGGGATTGCCGGCCTCGATCACGTCCTCAAGTGTGCGCAAGCCCGTCCGCGTGGCATTGACCAGCACCGCCATGTTGCCGGGCAGGTGCTCGTTCTTCCACATCTTTGTGTGCGCCTTCGGGATGTCGTGCCATGGGAAGACCTCCGACATGCACGGATCGATGCGCCGTTCCACCACAAGCCGGTTGGCTTGGCTCGCCTGCTGCAGGTTGGCGAAGTGCGAGCCCTGGATGCGCTTCTGGCGCATCCACACATAGCGTGCATCGAAGGTCAGGTTGAACCCCGTCGTCCCCGCGCAGAACACGACCATGCCGCCGCGCTTCACGACCAGGCACGAGACGGGGAAGGTCGATTCGCCCGGATGCTCGAACACGAAGTCGACGTCGTTGCCCTTGCCCGTGATGTCCCAGATCGCCTTGCCGAACTTGCGGGCCTCCTTCGTCCAGGTGTCATACTCGGGCGTGCCCACCTGCGGCATCTGCCCCCAGCACTTGAAGTTCTTCCGGTTGATGACGCCCTTCGCGCCGAGGCTCATCACGAAGTCGGTCTTCGTGTCATCCGAGATCACGGCAATCGCATTCGCGCCCGACACCGCGCACAGCTGGATCGCAAAGGATCCGAGCCCGCCCGACGCACCCCACACCAGCACATTGTGGCCAGGACGAAGGATATGGGGACGGTGTCCAAAGAACATCCGGTATGTTGTGGCCAGCGTCAGCGTATAGCAGGCCGACTCCTCCCACGTCAGGTGCTTTGGCCGCTCCATGAGCTGCCGGTCCTGCACGCGCGTGAACTGGGCAAACGATCCATCCGGCGTCTCATAGCCCCAGATGCGCTGCGAGGGCGAGAACATCGGGTCGCCGCCATTGCACTCCTCATCGTCGCCGTCATCCTGGTTGCAGTGGATCACGACCTCGTCGCCCACCTTCCAGCGCTTCACCTTCGAGCCCACGGCCCACACGATGCCCGACGCATCGGATCCGGCGACATGATAGGGGTTCTTGTGGCCATCGATCGGCGATATGGGCGAGCCCAGCGCCGCCCACACGCCATTGTAGTTCACGCCCGCCGCCATCACGAGGACGAGCACGTCATGGCTGTCCAGCTCCCACGTCGGCACGACCTCGATCTGCATGGACTTCTCGGGCTCGCCGTGCCGCTCCTTGCGGATCGTCCACGCATACATCTTCGAGGGCACATAGCCGAGCGGCGGGATCTCGCCGATCTCGTAGAGGTCCTTGTAGGTCGTCTTGGTTTCCTTCGCGCCGATCGTCGTGACAGTCGCTGACATGGGACCCCCGGTCTTGCGGATGACGTAGAGTTAAGCCGAATATCAGACCTGTTGCTGCAGTGCAATATGGGTCCGGCAATCTATCGAACAAGATGGTTCATCCGGCGCAATGAAATGACGAATGGGAGAGCCAATAAGCCAGTTAACGAAACTTCCGTTGCGCAGCAGCAACAATTTCAGCCCGGACTTGCTGCATCGCAAGAAGGGTTCTCCCCAGCATCAAGCGCCACCCCCGATGGGGTTTGCCCGGCGGGGCTGCTATCGCGTTGGCCTTCCGGACAAGATCCGCAGGCCGCGCCCCATGCAACCCCTCGCCAAGACAGCCGACCGGAAGCGCCAGGTCCTCAAAGACGTCTTCGGCTACGACGATTTCCGCCCCGGCCAGTTGCCGGTGATCGACGCGCTGCTCGCAGGCCGCAACGTGCTCGCCGTCATGCCGACGGGCTCGGGCAAGTCGCTCTGTTTCCAGGTGCCGGCGCTGGTGCAGGGAGGCCTGACGATCGTCGTATCGCCACTCGTCGCCCTCATGCAGGACCAGGTCCAGGCCTTGCGGCTGGCCGGTGTTGCAGCCGACGCCATCAACTCGGCCCAGTCGCGTGAGGACAATGTCGATGCGTGGCGCCGCGCCGCCTCGGGCAACACGCGCCTTCTCTACATGGCCCCCGAGCGCCTGATGACCGAGCGCATGCTCGAGGCCCTGTCGCGGCTCGACGTGCGCCTCATCGCCATCGACGAGGCCCATTGCATCTCGCAGTGGGGCCCAGCCTTCCGGCCTGAATATGAGGCACTCGCCGAGCTGCGCCAGCGCTTCCCCGGCGTGCCCATCGCAGCCCTCACCGCGACCGCCGATGAGCTGACCCGGGCCGACATCGCAGCCCGCCTCTTCGCCTCCGACGTCGAGCTCTTCGTTCTGGGCTTCGACCGTCCCAATATCAGCCTCGCGGTCGAACCCAAGCGCGACTGGAAGCGCCAGATGCTCGACTATGTCGCCGCCCGCAGGGGCCGGAGCGGCATCGTCTACTGCCTCTCCCGCAAACGCACCGAAGAGGCTGCCGAAGCCCTCGCAAGCCAGGGCATCAGGGCGCTCGCCTATCACGCCGGCATGGACAAGGATCTGCGCGAGGCCAACCAGAACATCTTCATGACCGAGAAGGGCGTTGTGATGGCAGCGACCATCGCCTTCGGCATGGGTATCGACAAGCCCGACGTGCGCTTCGTCTTCCACGCCGACCTGCCGGGCAGCGTCGAGGCCTATTACCAGGAGTTCGGCCGCGCCGGCCGTGACGGCAGCAAGGCCGAGGCCTTCATGCTCTTCGGCCTGCAGGACATCCGCATGCGCCGCCAGTTCATCGACCAGGAAGACGCCGGCGAAGACCGCAAGCGCCGCGAGCATCAGCGCTTGGGCGCACTCGTCGGCTACTGCGAGGCTGTCACCTGCCGCCGCCAGATCCTGCTCGGCTATTTCGGCGAGACGGCGCAAGCCTGCGGCAACTGCGATGCGTGCCTGTCACCCGCAGCACTCGTCGATGCCACGGCCGAGGCAAGGCTTGTCATCGAGACGATCCGCGCCACCGGCGAGCGCTTCGGCGCCGGCCACATCGCCGATCTGCTGACCGGCGCGCAGAACGAACGCGTCGGGCGCCTCGGCCACGACCGGCTCGCGACCTATGCCGCCGGCAAGGACCGCAAGCGCGAAGACTGGCAGCAGATGATCCGCCAGCTCGTGGCGGCAGACTTCCTCGCCCTCGATATCGCAGGCTTCGGCGGCCTCACGATCGCCGGCAAGGGCAGGGACCTCCTGCGCGGCGCCACCCGGTTCGAGTGCCGTCCACCATCCCGCACCAAGCGCGCCGACCGCAAGGCCCGCTCAGGCGCCGCCGTGGAAGCGCTCGCGGATGCCGACGCAACGCTGCTCGACGCCCTGAAGCAGCTGCGCCTCGTCCTTGCCCGCGAACGCCGCGTGCCCGCCTACGCGATCTTCCCCGACCGCACCCTCATCGACATGGCCGCCCGCAAGCCCCGGACCACCAACCAGTTCGCCGAAGTCCACGGCGTCGGCGCCGCAAAGCTCAACGAATTCGCCGACCCCTTCCTCGCCGCGATCCGCAACCACCAGCAACCCCGCCGGACCGCCTGACCTTCACCGTCAGTCAAGGCGGGCTGGAAGCCCGCGCTCCCGGGAACGCGGGCGTCCCGCCCGCTTTTTCTTGTCACGCACCCTGCCACCCTCAGTGCTTGGGCGGCGCCATCTCCCCCGCACGCAGGGCAACCGGGATCTTCTCGACTGCCACCGGGCAGTTATAGTGCGGCGAGCGCGCGCAATTGGGGTTATAGGCGCGGTTGAAGTCGATGGTCATCGTCTCGGGGACACCATCAACATCGACATCAAGATAGCGCCCCACGCCATAGGTCTCCCCGCCGCTGAGCTCGTCATGGAAAAAGGCCGACAGCCGCTTGACCTTCTTCGGGTCCGTGTCGTCGCTGTAGAGGCCGAGCTTCACCGGTGTGCCGTAAAGCGTGAACGAGGCAGTAGCCACGCGGTTGATCCGCTTGAGCCATCCGCGCGAGGTCTGGAAGTCGACGGCCTCGACGCTGGGTGCCGGCTCCACCTTCGCCTCGACGACCGCGCGTGCATCATGGGCAAAGTGGCTGAGCCCCTTGAACGCCTTGGCCTCCGGATGCGCCTGGTTGTAGGCCATCACCCTGAGACCGTTCACCCCCGGCGACACCTGCGTGAGCCCGAACCGGATATCGATGCCGGGCGCAACCGCGACGCGCTGCATGGCGTCAAGTTTGAACGTTTCGCGTGTCTTTCCCCGCACGACGACCGCCTTGCCGCCTTCATGCCGGATCGACAGCACAGCGCCACGCGGCTTGCCGCCCATCTCCCACCGGTACGACTGCCGTGCATCGGCGCGCGTCTTCAGCACCGCACCCTGTCCCTCGTTCAGGTAGACGGCATCGTCGATCTTGAGGATCGCGAATTCCTTCGTCGACCAGGCGGCATTTTCGTCGGCCTTCCATTGCTCCCATGCCTTGAGCGCAGCCGCATCCTGCGCAGCAGCCAGTGGGGACGACCCGCTGCTGACACCGGCATCATCGGCAACGCAGGCCGACAGCAAGAGCAGGGCAACGATACTCAGGGCAAGGCGACGCATCACGAGGCTCCATGGACAGCGGACGGAATGAACCCGCAACCAGGCCGTCAGTCAAGGCTGCGGGCGACAGGTTTCGGAACGCCGCGGTGCTTCGCCCGGAAGGCATTCATTTCCCGCGTGAGCCAATCCATGAAGGCCTTCACTTCAGGTCGGGTTCCATCCGCCCGGCGATGCACGACATAGTAGGACGAACCGCTGTCGACGGGTGCCCTGAAGGGTACGACAAGGTCCTTCGCCACCGGCGCCTCCCACACGAGCGGGTGCATGCCCAGCGCCACGCCATGTCCCTGCGCACAGGCATCGAGCGCCGCCGGCACCGTGTCGAAGGTCAGGTTGCGCCGCGCCTTCAGGCCCGCAACGCCTGCGCGTTCAAGCCATTGCGGCCACGCCTCGGGTCGCGCCGACACATGGATCAGCGTCTGCCGTGCAAGGTCGTGCGCGTCCTTCAGCGTGGCGGCAAGCTTCGGTGCGCACACTGCAACACCCTTGATGTCGAGAAGCTTGCGCGCCACGAGGCCAGGCGTGGGCGCGCGCAGGTTGCGGATCGCGATGTCCACGCGATCATGGTCGAGGTCGGCAACCTTGTTCGAGGTCTCGATCTCGAGCGTGATGTCCGGGTGCTGCGCCTCGAACCGCTGCAGGCGGGGGATCAGCCACGCACCCGTGAAAAGCGGAAGCGCGCTGACGCGCAGCGTACGCCCGCGCGCCGCCCGCACGCGCTTGGCCGACAAGGCCAGGCGCCCGAAGGCAAGCTCGGTGTCCTTGAGCAGCGCACGCCCGGCCTTGGTCAGGTCGATGCGCCGCGCCCCGCGCGTGAACAGCGGCTGGCCCAGCCACGCCTCGAGCGAACGCACCTGGTGGCTGATGGCCGAAGGCGTCACGGCCAGCATCCGTGCCGCGGCCTGAAAACTGCCAAGCCGCCCCGCCGCGTGGAACGCGCGCAGCGCTGTCAGGGGGGGAAGATCGTCCATGCCTCTCATCGGACAGATGAAATCATTTTGTCTGTCGAAAGAAAAGCGCGTTTGTCACCCGCGCGCGAAAGGCCCCATCCTTGGGGCCGAATCAAGCGTGAAGGACGCGCCATGACTGCAAAAGACTGGACGAAGCCCAGCACCTGGCTGGTGCTCTTCCTCGGCCTCTACATGCTGGTAAACACCGCCCGTGTCGTCATCGACCCGGTAGGCTTTGCCACCTACATGGGGCTTCCCCTGGCGGATGCCCGGGATACGGCCTTCGTCCATGTCTACGCCCTGCGCGCGGCATTCCTGGGTCTGTTCGCGCTGGCGCTGCTCTGGCGCGGCGATGCGCGCACGCTGGCGCTCTTTGCAACCGTGGCCCTCGTGATGCCGCTGGGCGATGCAACCCTGACCGCGCTGGCCGGCGCCCCGCCGCTGACGGTCGCCCGCCATGCGGCCACGGCCATCATCCTGGCGATCACGGCATCGCTGCTCTTCAACCGCGCCCGAACGGAGGCAACAGACTGACATGCGACAGCTCACCTTCATCAAGCCCGGCGTCTTCGAGTGGCACGACGTGGAAGCGCCTGCGCTGTCCGCCGACACCGACGCCATTGTCCGACCGCTGGCCGTCGCGCGCTGCGACCTCGATCTCTACATCGCAGCCGGTATCGTGGCCTACCCCGGCCCCTTTGCCTTCGGCCACGAGGCCGTCGCCGAAGTCATCGACGCGGGCCCCAAGGCCAACGTGAGGCCCGGCGACAAGGTCGTGGTGCCGTTCCAGCTGTCATGCGGCCGCTGTGTCAACTGCAGGCGCGGCTTCACCAATACCTGCGAGGCCTTCGCCCCGCGTGCAGCCTACGGGTTGAAGCCCACCAGCGGCGTCGAGTATGGCGGTGCCCTGGCCGAGCGCTTGCGCGTGCCCTTTGCCGACCACATGCTGGTGAGGCTCCCGGCGGGCCTCGACCCCGTCGACGTCGCAAGCACGCCAGACAACGTTCCCGATGGCTGGCGCGCCGTGGCGCCGCATCTCAAGGACCGCCCCGGCGCCAACGTCCTGGTCGTGGGCGGCTTGGCCCAGAGCGTCGGCATCTATGCCGCTGGCGCCGCCAAGGCCCTGGGGGCAGGGCGAGTGCTCTACCTCGACGACGATCCCGTCCGCCGCGCGGCCGCGGCAAGTCTCGGCGCAACCGCCGAACCGATGAACCTCGGGGAGCGTCGTGGCAAGTCGGCCCTCGCCAGCGGCGGCTCGCCCCTGAACACGAAAAGCACCGAGGAGCAGTTCGACATCACTGTCGATGCCAGCGGCAACCCCGAGGCGCTCGACTTCGTCATTGCCTCGACCGCACCGAACGGCGTCTGCACCAGTGTGGCGATCTATCTGACCGCGACGCCGATGCCGCTCACGAAGATGTACGGCAAGGGCATCACCTTCATCACGGGGCGCGTTCACGCCCGCGCGAACCTGCCCGACGTGCTCCACGCCTGCGCCCACGGCCACTTCCATCCGGGCAAGGTGAACGCACGCGTCATTCCTTTCACCCAAGCCGCCGAGGCCATGACCGACTCAAGCCCCAAGATCGTCTTCACGAACGATCTCTAGCCCGCGCGATGAAGGCCATCGGTCTGGATCATGGTCGGCGGATGTGATACCCGCCAAGCGCAGGCGTCCACGCGCCGACAGTTCGGAAGGGGCACCATGTCGCCGAAATCAGCCGATGATCGCACGGGCACATTCTGGGCCGCACTTGTCCCCGAGCTTCTGGTCACCGACCTCGGCCGGTCGATCGCGTTCTACTGTGAACTGTGCGGCTTCAGCATCAGGTTTGCACGCACTGAGGACGGTTTTGCGTATATCGAGCGGGGAAAGGCCCAACTTATGCTGGAGGAAGTCTCCGAAGGCTCATGGCTGACCGGCCCGCTCGAGCGTCCCTATGGCCGCGGCATGAACCTGCAAATCGAGGTTTCCGATGTGGCCACGCTCCACGACCGGCTTCTCGCCGCCGGGGCCCACATCTTCGAATGCCTGAAGACGCAGTGGTATCGCGATGGCGACATAGAGCACGGCCAGAGCCAGTTCCTTGTGCAGGATCCCGACGGCTACCTGCTGCGCTTCATGCAGCATCTGGGCGAGCGGCCGGCAGCTCAGGGGGAATGACTTCGGCACAGGTCTGGCCAACCCGAACGGCGCCATGCTAGGCCTCGCACATCAAGAGCCCGCCGCTTCATGACGGAGACACGCACATGACAGGGTTCCTGCTCATCCACGGCTCGTGGCACGGCGCCTGGTGCTGGGAAGACGTGGCCCCGATCCTGCGCGCGCAAGGCCACGATGTGGTGACGCCGGACCTGCCT
>JBILGJ010000376.1:0-3010 GCA_044351125.1 Micropepsaceae bacterium | reverse complement strand
CGAGGCGGCAGAGATCGTGGGTATCGGGGTAGCCGTCATTGCCATCATATCGCTGATCGGTCTGCGCGAGACATTCCACGTGGATCTCGACTATATCGAGACCGACAAGAAGCCAGACAAGGAGAAGACCTGAGTGACTTCGCTCCCCCCCGCCGAGGCACCTCACTGGCGCCAGTACGTGTTCCGGGCCATCCTCTGGGTGGCCGTCGTGGGCAGTCTGGCGTATGCTGCCTCGCACGGGGCGTTCGACTCTCTCGAGAACGCCGTGTCTCTGCGCCTGGAGCCAAACCGGGACGCTGTTCAGCTTGCGGGCTCGGTGCCCCCGGTCATCGAGATCAAGGTCACCCTCAAGAACAACACGCCCGAAGCGGCTGCGCTGTCGGCCCCATCCGCCTGCAAGGTGTTCCGCTGGCAGGTATTCAGCCGCTCGGGCGAGATGGTCCAGACACGCGTCAGCGATGCCCAGTGTCCCGAGATGGCGGTGTCTGCGGGCCTCGCCCCTGGCGAGAAGCTCGAGGAGATCTATTCGATCACGCTGGTGCCTTCACGCTACAGGGCGGGAGAGGACTATCAGGTTCGTGCCTGGTACTGGGGCTATGAGAGCGAATTCCAGTTCCGCGCCGAGTAGGTGCTAGGCCAGATGGCGGGAGGCTGGGCGAAGGTCCAGCGGGTCGGCATCAAGCGTCTTGCCAGACATGGCGCCGAGCCAGTCCAGACCCGCTCGCATCCTTACGACCTCGCCAATCACAATCAGAACCGGCGCTTCCACCGCGTGGGCCTGTGCGTCCTCGACCGCGCGGCCGAGCGTTGTTTCAAGCACGCGCTGGCGGGCGGTGGTCGCGTGGCTAACCAGCGCGACGGGTTCGTCAGCGCGGCGCCCTGCTGCCAGCAATTCACAACGTATGTGCGAGAGATGCTTGAGCCCCATGTAGATGACCAGGACGGGCGAGCCCTTCGCCAGCGCGTGCCAGTCAAGGTCGTCCGGCACCTCGCCGCCGGAATTGTGCCCCGTCACAAAGGTCACGGCATGGTTCACGTCGCGGTGGGTGGCGGGGATGCCCGCATAGGCCAGTCCACCTGTGCCCGATGTCACGCCGGGTACGACGCGAAAGGGGATGCGCGCCTCGACGAGCGCCAGGGCCTCTTCGCCTCCGCGCCCGAACATGAACGGGTCGCCTCCCTTCAGGCGTACGACACGCTTTCCGGCACGGGCGAGTTCAATGAGCCGCAACGAGATGTCACGCTGGCGCGGGCTTGGCTTGCCGCCGCGCTTTCCCGCGTATTCGATGGTGGCGCCCGGCCGCGCAAGCTTCAGGATCGATTCGTCGACCAGCGCGTCGTAGACGACCGCGTCGGCCTGCTGCAGCGCGCTGAGCGCGAGCATTGTCAGCAATCCCGGATCTCCGGGACCGGCCCCCACGAGCCAGACCCAACCGCGCTCAACGGGCGGAAGACAAAGCATTTCCTGAAGGGCTGGCGGGAACCGGGTGACTGTCATTCCCTCTTTTTACTTTCATTCTCGTGTTGAAGCAAGTTTTACAGATTCTTATGTTTTTTTGTTTTTTCTGATAACCTTTCGGCGCTAGGATGCCCTCATGAAACGTATCGCCATTCTTGCCGTCATCATCGTCGCCCTGTCGCTGTTCGTGGTCTGGATCGCCGACAACTCGCTGAAGATGCCCGATACACATGCGGGCTCGGCGCAACTCGTCACGAATATCCTGCTTGCGATCATGCTCCTGACCACGCTGATCCTGGGGTGGCGCGGCTCGCTGGGAGATGCGTTTCGCTACGGGTTCATCTGGTTCCTTGCCTTCTTCGGCATCATCCTCGCCTACTCCTATCGCGATGAGCTTGCGCCGGTGGCTGAGCGCGTGGCGGGTGAACTCAATCCGGCAAAGCCGGTGTCACGCCAGCCCAACGAAGTGGTCCTGCGGCGTGCGAATGACGGGCATTTCTATGCCGACCTGAAGATCAATGGCACGAGCATGCGCCTTCTTGCCGATACGGGTGCGAGCGTCATCGCGCTTACGGTGGAGGACGCCGAGAATGCCGGCATTGATGTCAACCAGCTCGATTTCACATTGCGCGTGTCGACGGCGAACGGCACGGCTGAAGCCGCCCGGATCGAACTCAACGAGGTGCGGATCGGTTCGATCGTCCGCGACAACGTGACGGCGCTTGTGGCGCGCGGGCTTTCGCAGTCGCTTCTGGGCATGAACTTCTTCAACTCGCTGTCGAAGTTCCAGATCGAGAACAACGAGCTGCTGCTCAGGGACTGAGACGTTGACCCTCGACAAGGCGGTGCGCGGCACGCTGTTCCTGGTAGCGGGCCCTTCCGGGGCCGGCAAGGACACACTGATCGCAGAAGCTGCCCGCGTGCTTGCCAGGAGCCACGTCTTCCCCCAGCGCGTGATCACGCGACCTGCCGGGGCTGATGCGGAACAGAACGTCCACCAGAGCGCCGAGGTATTTGCCTGTGCTGAAGCCGAGGGCGCGTTCGCGTTCAGCTGGTCGGCGCATGGGCTGCGCTATGGCATTCCGGTGTCCATCCTCGAGGACCTCTCGGCCGGTCGACATGTGGTGGTGAACGTTTCCCGCGATGTTGCCGCGGCGGCACGCCAGCGTTTCCAGCCTTCTCATGTCATCTTGGTCACGGCAAGCCGCGAGACCCTCGCCCTCAGGCTTTCCACGCGCGGCCGCGAGGCCGCGGGCGATATCACGCAGCGCCTCGACCGGCGGGTAGATCTCACGGCTGACACTGTGATCGTAAATGAAGGCCCGCTCGAGGCCGCCATTGCCCGCTTTATCGAGGTCCTGAAGGGTTGAATTCCCTCGCAGCAGCCCCTAAAGGCAGGGCTCCGCGGAAGGACAGACCATGGCTCAAGACCTTCGACCCAATACCTACGCCTTCGAAACCTCGCCCCTGATCACTGCAAACGGCTTCCGCGAGTACGACGCGCGATGGCTGTTTCCGGACGACATCAACCTGAACGGCGTGCGCATGCTG
>JBILGJ010000374.1:0-3016 GCA_044351125.1 Micropepsaceae bacterium | reverse complement strand
CTCTATCTGGATGCCGACGGGCGCCGCTGGATCGCATGGACGCCGCAGGGGCACTACGACGCCGCCGCCGGGGCCGAAGAGCTGGTCAGCTGGCGCGTCAATCGGGGCGCGGACCGCAATGGCCTGAACGTCAGCGTCGGCCGCTTTCGCGATCTCTATCGCCGCAGCGATATCATCGACCGCGCGCTGACAGAGGCAAGCGCCGCCCCCGACGCAAGCCGGCTGCTCGCCGCAAGCCCGCCCGTGATCCGTGTCACCGGTTGGCGCCAGCTTGCGAATTTCAAACTCGAGCTCGACTACGAACTCGACTGGCTGTCCGGTCCTCAGCGCGAGGCAGACCACGTCACGGCCTTCGTCGGCGCCTCAAGCCAGCAGGCTGCCCGCGGCTTCACGGCCGTGCAGTCCAGGCGGACAGTGGCGGTCGACGTGCCGCCGGGGTCCGGCGTGCGCCGGATCGAGCTGCGCGCCCGGGTGCAGGGTGGTTTGGCATCCGATCCCGCGATCCTCGAAGTGCCACCCGTGGCCTCGCCCCCGCCAGTATCGCGCAAGCTCCACGCCGTGATCGTTGGCGTATCGGCTTATCCCAGCCTGGCACAAACCGATCAGCTTCAATTCGCCGATGACGATGCGCGCGTCCTCGCACAGATCCTCCAGCGCCAGGCAGGACCCGGCCGTCTCTACGCAAGCGCAACCGTCAATCCCCGGCGCGGCCGCGCCCTCGTCGATGCCGATGCGACCCGACGCAACATTCTCGACGAACTCGGCGCCATTGCCTCTGATCCCCAGGATCTCGCGATCCTCTTTCTTGCAGGCCACGGCACGGTAGCGCGTCCGGCAGGGTCCGAGGGCGAAACGTCTCTCTTCCTCCCACACGATGCCCGCATGGCCGGCGGGCGCCTCGACACGGCCAGCGCCATCAGCGTGGATGAGATCACGAAGGCCTTCTTCAATCCGGCGAACCGGGGCCGCAAGCTTGTCTTCATCGATGCCTGCCGCTCGGGCAACTTTGCGCGCAACAACGGCAACCTTCTTGCCGCCGCCCTCAAGGACAACCGCGCCGACGTCGCCGTCTGGTCGTCGGCGACCGCCGAACAACTCGCCTTTGAAAGCACCGACTATGGCGGCGGCCATGGCGCCTTCACCGCAGCCCTGATCGAGGCCTTCCGCGGCAAGCCCGACTTCGCCCGCATCCTCGAGAATCCGGAGCGCTTTTCCGAAAGCGAACTCAACCTCTGGATAGAGCGCCGGGTACCACGCATCGCCGGCACCGATGCCGACGGCAATCCCCGCCAGACCCCCGAACGCATGCTCGCCGGCGTCGGCGGCGACATCGCCACCATCGTTCCCTGAAATCCGCCGGATCCACCCTGCGTCAATTTGTTCACTTTTTGTTTTCGGCGATTTCGGCGATATTCGGCGCTCTCAATCCATAGCGTCGGAATCTGCCCAGCGGCCAACACCGCTCCATGGCAGCCGCGCCATCCCTCACATCCCCCGCAATCCGGCACCCGCCATTCACCTCACGTCAGCGTGGGCGAATGCGCGCCAGCCGTTACCATGAAGGACCAGCACGCATGCTGTGCGACATCTGCAAACACACGAAAGACGGACCGGGCGTCATGCGCCTCGAGCGCGCCGGCGAATTCCATGGCATCGCCACCCTGAAAGAAGACGGTTGGCACATCCACCGCTGCGCGTCAGAGCCGGGCCGCCCTGCCGCTGTTAACCTCGGCAAGGGTTCGAAGGAATTCGAGCGACCCGCAAAAAAGCGGAAGGAAAATCGCAAAAAACAGGGGAAATGGTGCCTGGGGCCGGAATCGAACCAGCGACACGCGGATTTTCAATCCGCTGCTCTACCAACTGAGCTACCCAGGCCACCCGCACAAATGGCGCAGAGGGGCGGGTTTATAGGGGCTTGTGGTCCACCTGTCCAGCAAGGAAAACAGGTTCGATTTGGCACCCCGCCGCCCCATGCTACAAGGGCGGAAATCGCTATCCGCTCTCCCTGAGGACTGAAGAATCATGACCACCTGGACCTGTTTCGACGTCGAAACCAAGGACAAGATCGCCCATATCCGGCTGAAGCGCCCCGAGGTGTTCAACACCATGAACCGGGCCTTCTGGAACGAGCTGCCGGCCATTGTGAACGCCATCAATGACGAGGCGTCGGCCCGCGTGATCGTGATCTCCTCGACCGGCAAGCACTTCTCGGCCGGCATGGACCTCTCGGTCTTCACGGACGGGCAGGGCGTCGCCTCCTCGGCCGGCAAGGCCCCCCGCGAGGAAGGTCGCGCCCGCCTGTCGCTGCGCGCCGAAGCCATCCGCCTCCAGAAGACCTTCAACTGCCTCGACGAGGCCCGCATGCCCGTCATCATGGCCATCCAGGGTGGCTGCATCGGTGGCGCGGTCGACATGTCGACCTGCGCCGACATGCGCTTCGCCACGAAGGACGCCTTCTTCGTCATCCAGGAGATCAACCTGGCCATGACCGCCGACGTGGGCACCTTCCCGCGCCTGTGCCACCTGCTGCCGCAGGGCATCGTGCGCGAGCTCGCCTTCTCCGGCCGCCGCCTGCAAGCCCACAAGGCCCAGGCGCTCGGCTTCGTGAACGAGGTCTTCGACACGCACGAGCAGATGCTCGCCCATGTCCTCGAACTTGCCCGCGAGATCGCGTCCAAGTCGCCCCTTGCCATTCATGGCTCCAAGGTCATGATCAACTACGCCCGCGACCATTCGATCGCCGATGGCCTCGACTACGTCGCAACCTGGCAGGCCGGCATGTTCAACCCCACGGTCGATATGTACGAAAGCTTCCGCGCCAGGCAGGAAAAGCGGGACCCCGTCTATGACGACCTGCTCCCCGCCCGCAAGGCGATGTGAGCGGACGATCGCAAACCATGGCAAGCGAAAAGCGGCTGGCACTGCCCGGCTATTCCGAAGTCTTTCCCGAGGCAGGCTTCAACGCCTTCGTCGGTCCCGTCTGGCGCGCCGATGATGGCTCGCACTACGTCTTCGA
>JBILGJ010000064.1:0-10166 GCA_044351125.1 Micropepsaceae bacterium | reverse complement strand
CATCCGCATCATTCGCGAGACGCTGAACCTGCCCCCGCCTAGGGCGCGCGAACTGCTCGCCCTCGCCGAAATCCGCCAGGCCGGCACGTGGCACGACTGGATCTTCTGTCAGGCGATAAAGCGCAGCTACACCCTGGACGAGCGGATAGCCATCCTCGAAAAGCTTTGGGAAATCGCTGTATCTGACGGTCAACTGCACCGTCTCGAGGCCATGATGCTCGCGCGCGTGGCCGAAGAACTCGACATCCCTCAAGACCGCAGGCCACACAACGACCTGACCCCGGCCGACACCTGAAGGCGCCGGCGTTCCGCCTCAGATACCCTTGAACGTCACGAACTCGTCGAGCGGCGCACGCTCCGACCGAAGGCCGTTGATCGGAGCCTTCGGATCGATATGGCCAATACCCATGCCGCAGAACAGCATCAGCTCGGGCGGGATGGACAGGAACTCCCCCACCGTCTTGTACCAGATCGCCCACGCCTCCTGCGGCGCCGTATGCAGGCCATGCTCGCGCGCCAGAAGCATGATCGACTGCATGAACATGCCAAGGTCCGCCCACTGTCCCTGCTGCATCTGCCGGTCGATGGCAAAGAACAGGGCGCACGGAGCACCGAAGAACTCGAAGTTCCGCGCAAACTGCAGCAGGCGCCCGAATTTGTCCTCACGCGTCACGCCGATGGTCGCATACATGTCCTCGCCCACCTTGAAGCGGCGTGACTTGTAGGGCTCCTTCAGTTCCGGAGGATAGATATTGTACTCTGTGCCCTCGCCGCGCGGATTGGCAGACATCTTCTCGCGGATGACAGCCTTGAACCGGGCAAGTTCATCGCCCCCAACCACCCACACGCGCCACGGCTGAAGGTTGCCACCCGACGGAGCACGCTTTGCTGTCTCCAGGATCTCGCGGATGACGCGGCCATCGACCGGGGCATCAAGGAAGGCCCGCGCCGTCAGGCGGGTGTTGATGGCATCACTGACATTCATGGCGCGCTGCAACTCCTGTCAGATGTCGAGATTCGTGACGGCAAGGGCATTCTCCTGGATGAACTCCCGGCGAGGATCCACGATGTCGCCCATGAGCTTCGAGAAGATCTCATCCGCCGTGTCACCATGCGAGATACGCACCTGCAGCAACGAACGGACATTATCGTCCAGCGTGGTTTCCCAAAGCTGCTCCGGGTTCATCTCGCCAAGACCCTTGTAGCGCTGCAGCGTCAACCCCTTCTGCCCCCACGCCAGGATTGCATCCACGAGCTCGCTCGGCCCGTGGATCGCATGCGTGTCATCGCCCCGCGACAGGTGGCAAGCGTCCTTGTAGGTCGCAACCAGATCCTTCGACCACCGGTCAAGCCGGCGCGCCTCGGCCGATGTGACCAGCATCGTGTCGATGACGACTTCCTCGAGCACACCGCGAACCTTTCGCGAGAAGACAAGACCATTGTCGCCCACCCGTCCGGCCCAGCCACGCTCGAGCTCGTTCGACACCGTATCAAGCCGCTGGGAAACGACGCGCACAGCCTCAGCCGCCCGTTCCGGATCCGCCAGCGTTTCCGGGTTCAGCGCGCCCGCAATCGCAGCCTGCTCGACCAGGAACGCCGGATACTTCGCCGAAAGGCTCTGCACCGATGACTTCACCATGCGGGCAAATTCGGCAAGCGCCCCAAGGTCCGGGCCGGCAATCTGTTCGCCACCGGCCAGCGTCAGCACGCCATCGCGGATGCCCTCGGCCATGACGAAGATCTCGAACTCGCGCTGGTCCTTCAGGTAGCGCTCGGACTTGCCACGCGTCACCTTGTACAGCGGCGGCTGCGCGATATAGAGGTGACCGCGCTCGATCAGCTCCGGCATCTGCCGGTAGAAGAAAGTCAGAAGCAGCGTCCGGATATGCGCGCCGTCCACGTCGGCGTCCGTCATGATGATGATCTTGTGATAGCGAAGCTTGTCGGGGGCAAACTCCTCGCGGCCGATACCGGTTCCCAGCGCCGTGATCAGCGTCGCGATTTCACCCGACGACAGCATCCTGTCGAAGCGCGCCCGCTCCACATTCAGGATCTTGCCGCGCAAGGGTAGAAC
This sequence comes from Micropepsaceae bacterium, assembly GCA_044351125.1. GTDB lineage: Bacteria > Pseudomonadota > Alphaproteobacteria > Micropepsales > Micropepsaceae > SZUA-430. The sequence goes on along the minus strand of JBILGJ010000064.1, from coordinate 8,092 downwards.
CGCCTGGTTCAGCCGGTTGCGACCCTGCTTCGCAGAACCACCGGCCGAGTCACCCTCGACGATGAAGAGCTCGGACTTGGCTGGATCCCGCTCCTGGCAGTCGGCAAGTTTTCCGGGCAGCGACGACAGGTCAAACGCGCTCTTGCGCCGCGTGAGTTCGCGCGCCTTGCGCGCGGCTTCGCGCGCGGCCGCCGCCTCGACAACCTTTGCAACGATGGCCTTTGCCTCGGACGGATGCTCCTCGAACCACGTCGAGAGCTGATCGTTCACGACGCCTTCCACCACGGGGCGCACTTCCGAGGACACGAGCTTGTCCTTCGTCTGCGACGAGAACTTCGGATCCGGCACCTTCACCGACAGAACGCACGTCAGGCCCTCGCGGCAATCATCGCCCGTGAGCGCAACCCGCTCCTTTTTTGCAAGCCCGCTGTCATTCGCATAGCCGTTGACAACGCGCGTCAGCGCCCCCCGGAAACCGGCCAAATGCGTTCCACCATCGCGCTGCGGAATGTTGTTGGTGAAGCAGAGCGTATTCTCGTGATAGCTGTCATTCCACCACATGGCAGCCTCGACCGTGATCCCATCGCGCTCGATGCGGAATGTCACGGGCTTGGAAATGAGCGCCGTCTTCGTCCGGTCGAGATAGCGCACGAAGGCCTCCACGCCGCCATCGTAATGCAGTTGCACTTCCTTGTGATCGACGCCACGCAGGTCCTGGAACTTGATCGTGACACCGGAATTCAGGAACGCCAGCTCGCGAAGCCGGTGCTCCAGCGTGCCAAAGTCGAACTCGGTCTTCGTGAAAATCGTCGCCGACGGCAGGAAGGTCACTTCAGTACCACGTCGGCCCTTGGCCTCACCCGCAACAGCAAGCGGCGCTGCAGGCTCACCCATGCGAAACCGCATGTAATGCTCTTTCCCGTCACGCCAGATGCGAAGGTCAAGCCACTCCGAAAGCGCATTGACCACCGACACGCCGACGCCATGCAGTCCGCCGGAAACCTTGTACGAGTTCTGGTCGAATTTTCCGCCCGCATGCAACTGGGTCATGATCACTTCTGCTGCAGACACGCCCTCGGACGAGTGGATGTCGACCGGGATGCCGCGACCATTGTCGCTGACAGTGCAGGAGCCATCCGCATTGAGCCGGACATTGACCTCGGTCGCATGACCGGCCAGGGCTTCGTCGATCGCATTGTCCACGACCTCATACACCATGTGATGCAGGCCCGACCCGTCATCGGTATCGCCGATATACATGCCAGGACGCTTGCGCACGGCATCAAGGCCCTTCAGGACCTTGATGCTGTCGGCGTCATAGGTGGCGTCGTTTTTCGTGTTTTCGTCAGTCATGGGTCGTTCCAGTCAATCAGTTTCGTATCAGCCCGCGACTGCGGGCAGGAATATCGGCAATCATCACATCGGCCGGACTTGGCCATCGGTGACGCGCATGAGTTGCGCCCGGCCCTCCAGTCCAGAAAACAGTGGCGCGTCTGTGCCTGTCAGCCAGGCCTGCACGCCCAGCCCCTCGATCTCGTCGAAAAGCGCCCGCCGGCGCGTTTCATCGAGATGCGCGGCCACTTCGTCGAGAAGCAGCACCGGCTTCTCGGGAGCCCCGGGCGCAGGCAACGAGGCTGAAGCAAGCACGAGCCTGATCAGCAGCGCCTTCTGTTCGCCCGTCGAGCAACTGTCGGCCGCCCGCCCCTTCTCCCGGTGTGACACCAGGAAATCGGTCGCATGCGGCCCATCGTGGGTGCGCCCCGCATCCACGTCACGGCCCCGGCTCGCCCGCAGGCGGGCAATGAAGGCGTCCTCGACGTCAACCGCAGCGAGCGTTGCAAGACCCTGCTCGACGAAACCGGCAAGCGCCATGTCCGCGCGCGGAAACGGCGTGCCGACCTGCTGGTCCATCGCAGCAGCGAGCTGCGAAAGCCCCGCAACCCGGGATGCCGACACGGCAACGCCTGTCTCCGCCATGGTCTGCTCGAGCGCCGAGAGCCAGGCATCGCCTGCACCGGCACGCAGCGCACCAATGCGCTCACGCATGGCAGTCTCGTAGCGGTTCCAGCGCCGCGCATGCAGGGGATCAAAACTCGCAATCAGCCGATCCAGGAAGCGTCGTCGTTCCGACACGCCCTCGACGAAGATGCGATCCATGGATGGTGACAGCCAGATCAGACGCACATGTTGCGCCAGCTCGGTAACGCCGGCGACCGGCACGCCGTCCATCCGCACGGTCCTTTTTGCGGCATCGCCCTCGCCTTGGCCCGGCAGGAAACCGACGCCAATCTGAAACGAAGTACCGGGCGTACTGACCGTCGCTGAAATGGCCCACGGCCGCTCGGCCGTGCCGTCGCCGGCACGGGCAGGCGTCCTCGACAACTCGCCAAGCCGGGCCCCGCGCAGCCCGCGGCCGGGCGCAAACATCGAGAGGGCCTCAAGCACATTTGTCTTGCCCGCGCCGTTCGGCCCGACGAGCACGACATGAGACCGCTCACATTTCAGGTCCAGCATGCCATAGGAGCGAAAATTGGTGAGCATCAGCCGCGTGACCGCGCACTCAGGCAGCGGACGCTGGATCACGGCCACCTTGGGCTCCCGGATACTCATGTGCGCAGCACCCTCAATCGTGCTCACACCCGCATCGGCATGAGGACGTAAAGAGCGGCAGTGCCCTCGCTCTCGCGCACCAGCGTCGGCGAGCCGGGATCAGAGAACATGAACACCGCAGTCTCGCCGTCGATGCGTTCAAGAATGTCCAGGATGTAGCGGGCATTGAACCCGATCTCCATCGCAGGATGCTGGTAGCTGACCGGAATTTCCTCGGTGGCCGTTCCCGCCTCCGGGCTGACCACGCTCAGCACAAGCTTGCCCTTCTCGATGTTCAGGCGCACCGCGCGGGTCTTTTCGCTCGCAACTGCAGATACGCGATCTACCGCAGCCTTCAGCTCGTCACGATTGACCTCGAGAGCCTTGTCGTTGCCGGTGGGTATGACACGCTGGTAATCCGGGAACGTGCCATCGATCAGCTTCGACGTGAGCGTCAGCGATGCAAGCTTGAAGCGGACCTTTGTGTCCGAGAGCGAGACCTCGACCTCGCTGTCGGCATCATCGAGCAGCTTGCGCACCTCGTTGATGGTCTTGCGCGGGATGATGACGCCGGTGATCTCGTTTGCACCCTTCGGCGCCGGAAGCTCGAACCGCGCCAGACGGTGGCCATCGGTGGCCACGGCCTTCAGCAGGACCTTTCCCTTTTCACCATGGGCATGCAGGTAGATGCCGTTCAGGTAATGCCGGGTCTCCTCCGTCGAGACGGCAAACCGCGTCTTGTCTATCAGCGCAATGAGCTCGGGGACCGAGAGCGTGAACGAATGCGGCAACGTGCCAGGCGGCATGGCCGGAAAGTCGTCCTTGGGCAACGCCTGAAGCTGGAAACGGGAACGACCGGCCGACAGCACAAGCCGCCCGTCGGCCTCGGCGAACTCCAGTTGCACCTGCGCCCCATCGGGCAGCTTGCGCACGATGTCATAGAGCGTATGCGCCGAAACCGTGGTGGCCCCGGGTCGCACAACGTCGGCATCAACCGTCTCCACCACCTCAATGTCCATATCGGTCGCAGTCAGCGACAGTTTTCCGTCACGCGCCTGCAGCAGCACATTCGACAGGATGGGGATCGTGTTGCGTCGCTCCACGACGCTCTGCACGTGGTTCAGCGACTTGAGGAAGCTAGCCCGCTCGATCGTTATGCGCATTGCCGGTTCCGAATTTAGGCCTGATTGGAGGGACGCGCCGCGGGCGCAATAAGGCCCGGTCCCGCACGAGGGGAAACCGGCACCAGATTTCGCGACACTGCGAACCCGGATTATAACGGTTTACGGCGCCCCAAGGGAACAGAAATCGTCCCCGGAGCGCCGTTTGTGATAAGCATATAAGATGCTGATTTAGATATATTTTTCCGGCCTAGGCATCCTTGGCCGGAGCTTCTCCCCCGGCAGAGGGCCGCGGAGGATTGGAACCACCGTCCACGGGCCAGTTCCGGATCGAAAGACGCAGCCGCTCGACCTCCTCTGCAAAGGTCGGATCAATGCTGGTCAGCCGCTGGATCGTCTCAACGGCGTGCATGACCGTCGTGTGGTCCCTGTTGCCGAACCGACGCCCGATCTCGGGATACGAACGGGGTGTCAGCAGCCGAGCGAGGTACATGGCGATCTGGCGGGGCCTGACAATCGACCGCGAACGATTGGGCGACTCCAGGTCCTGCACCTTCAAGGCGTAATGCTCCGCAACCTTCTTCTTGATCTCCTCGATCGTCACCCGCCGGTCATAGGCGCGCAGGAAGTCTGCGAGCCAGACATTGAGGTTCTCGATCGTGACCGGCCGGGACCCGTCGCTGCTCTGCGTCACAACCCGCGTCAGCGCGCCTTCAAGTTCCCGCGTATTCGTCGCGATGCGCTGAGCCATGAAGTGGGCCGCCTCAGAGTTCAGCACGAAACCAGGGCGCTCCTTGGCCATCTGACGGGCCTTTGACTCCAGGATGGCAAGGCGCAGCTCGAAGTCTGTCGGCTGGATCTCGATCGAGGCACCGCGCACCAGGCGCGAGCGCGCTCTCTCCGAGATGTTCTCGAACATCGCCGGCGAACGGTCGGCAGACAGGATGATCTGCTTCTGCTGGTCGAGCAGCCAGTCAAGGGCCGCAAGCAGCTCTTCCTGGGTCGCTTCCTTGCCGATGATGAAATGCAAGTCATCAATCAGCAGCACGTCGACATTGCGCACCTGGTTCTTGAAGGCCAGCGTGTCGTTCGCCTTGATCGCCGTGATGAACAGCCGCATGAAGTTTTCGGCCGAGATGAGCATCACCCTGAGGCTCGGGTTGCGCAGCAGCTTCTGGCGCGCAATGGCATGCATCAGGTGGCTCTTGCCCAGCCCCGTCGCGCCATAGAAGAACAGGGGGTTGGCGACCGGAACATCGCTCTCGGCCACCCGGCGGGCCTCGTGGAACGCGATCTGGTTGGTGCGGCCAATGACGAATGAGTCAAACGTATAGGCCGGATTGAGCGGGGAAGACCCCTCGACAAGCGGAACCTCCAGCGGCGCGAGATCGGCGACCGCCGGCCGGACCGTGCTGGCCGGCTGGGCGGCGCGCGGACGCATGTCGACCACGAACTCAACCGCGCCAAAGGCGGGGATCATCTCCGCGATCATGTTGGCGATACGCTCGCCATGACCTTCCACGATCTTGTCACGCTCGAAATGGCTGTTGCAGGCAATGACCACGCGGCCGTCCTTGGCCGCCACAAGCCTGAGGGGATCGATCCAGTACTGGAACCGCTGAGCACCAAGTTCAAGCTTCAGGCGCTCGCGCACACGCTGCCAAACAACCTCGATCTGATCACCAACGGGGGATTTTGCTTCCTGAGAGGTCACTTCTTCTTTTTCCTTCCTATTGCATTGCCTCTTCAGCCGGACCCCAACCAGGGAAAACGCCTCCCTGCCACTGGCCCGGCCACACACTGTCTGCACGTCACGCGGAAAAACAGGGAACCCCCTGCCACCGGACCTCTTCCACCAGGCCCAACCACGCCTTCACGGGAAAGGAAGGCCGGACCACCATCCGACCAACACAAACGCCCCTTACTCGTCACATCTGCCGGTTGCCTCCGCACCCTGCTTAACGGGTGACGGGAGCGGCCGACAAAAACACCTCTCCGCCACCCGACAGGCAGGCGGCAAGGCTCCACCGCGGCGACACCGCCACGACAAATCTGAACTCGATGAACTGGATTTTGCCCGTGTTGGGCGACGAACTATAAAACCGGAGGAAGCCCGACACCGCTTCCTGAAACACCCACCGAACGAACTGGAACAACTGTTTTTGTCATTGGCTCAATCCGCGTTCCAAGCGACCGTTTAACCATACTCAACACCCTGATGCAGATCAAGAAGAATTTGCAAAACAGAATCCCTGAAACACTCGGGCGCGCCATTAAATGCGATTCACGGAGATGAAGATCCAACACCGCGAATGCGCACATGGCGCGCACGCAACATAGTAAAACAAAGGATTTTCTTGCAGCAGGAGAAATCTATTCATGCGCCACATCACGGTCAATGTGGCAACGGTGTGATTAGTCCGTATACGGATGAATAGGCCAGGCAGGTACGCAACGTCACGTCTGTTAAGGCGCACATCGTGCCGACGAAACCGGCCACGAACCGAAGCCTGAAAAGCGAAACCCCCGCAGCACCGTCGGGCGCTGCGGGGGTTTTTTGAAATCGGGGAACCAGTCCCTGGGCGGCTGGCCCGGAAACCGGTCAGGCCTTCTTGGTCATCGACCGGACGCGGCGGGTAAGGCGCGAGACCTTGCGGGCCGCGGCGCGCTTGTGCAGCACGCGCTTGTTGGCACCGCGCACAATCTCGGGCTCAGCCGCACGCAGGGCGGCAGCCGCGGCATTCGCATCGCCTTTGGAGATAGCCTCCTCGACGTTGCGAACGAAGGTACGAACCCGGCTCTTGCGGGCAACGTTCACAGCCTCGCGCCGCTTGGATTTGCGCGCGGCTTTCGCTGCTGAACGGATATTCGCCATATGGATGATCTCCCGGAAAGGCTTGCCCTGTGGCTCAGAGGGCGCAGGTTATAGACAGTGGCAGACAACCCCGTCAACCGTGAAGAGTTGACGCGCCCTCTAGCGGTGCTCGAATTTGGCCTTTCGCTTCTCGATGAAGGCGGCCATGCCCTCTTTCTGGTCCCCCGTGGCAAACATTGACTGGAAGACCCGCCGCTCGAAAAGCACCCCCTCCGAGAGGGTCGTCTCGTAGGAACGGTTAATGGTCTCCTTAGTCATCATGGCGATCGGCATGGACATCTCGGCGATTGTATCGGCCGCCTTCAATGCCTCTGTCAGGAGATCCGCGACGGGGACCACGCGGCTGACCAGGCCCGAACGCTCGGCCTCGGCCGCATCCATCATGCGACCGGTCAGGCACATTTCCATGGCCTTTGACTTGCCGATGAACCGGGTAAGCCGTTGCGTGCCACCAATGCCCGGCATCACCCCGAGCTTGATCTCGGGCTGGCCGAACCTGGCATTGTCGGCCGCGATGATGAAGTCACACATCATGGCAAGCTCGCAGCCGCCACCCAGGGCAAACCCCGCCACTGCCGCAATCACGGGCTTGCGGCAGCGCGCGACCCGCTCGTGATGCGTTGTGATGAAATCCTCGCCAAAGGCCTCCATGTAGGTTTTTGGCTGCATTTCCTTGATGTCGGCGCCGGCAGCGAATGCCTTCTCGGAACCGGTGATGACCATGCAGCGAATGGCTGCATCCCGCTCGGCCACGTCAAGGGCCGCGCCAAGCTCCTGCATGAGTTGGGTATTCAGCGCGTTCAGCGCCTGCGGACGGTTCAACGTGATCAGCGCGACCGCACCACGCACGTCATACTTGATGGTCTCATAGCTCATCTGCACACCCGCTCTCTTGACGGCGGCGGTTTAGCGCACCCCCCGCAGCCCGACAAGCCGAAAGGCCATGGCTCAACGCTGGCAGGAGCCGCAGAAGAAGGTCGAACGTCCGGACTGCACGATCCGCCGAACAGCGGCACCGCAGCGTGCGCACGGCTCACCATCCCGGTCATAAACGTCAAACCGGTGCTGGAAATAGCCGAGTGCGCCGCTCGTGTCCTTGAAGTCACGCAGCGTGGATCCGCCAGCGGCAATGGCCTCCTCGAGCACGGCCTTGATGTCGGCAACAAGCCGCTCCACCGCCGGCAGGCGGAGTGTGGAAGCCCGCCGGCGCGGGGAAATCCCGGCACGAAAAAGAGCCTCGCAGACATAAATGTTTCCAAGGCCCGCAACCACCCGCTGGTCAAGCAGCGCGGCTTTGATGGGAGTTTTCTTCCCCTTGAGCCGCCCGGCGAGCACAGCTCCTGTCAGCCCGTCAGACAGGGGCTCGGGTCCTATTTCACGCAGCAGCCTGTGCTCTCCGACCGCCCCGACAGGCACCACGTCCATGATCCCGAAACGCCTGTGGTCGGAATAGACAATGCGCACCCCGGCATCCGTCAGGAATTCCACGTGGTCGTGCTTGCCCGGC
>JBILGJ010000373.1:0-3040 GCA_044351125.1 Micropepsaceae bacterium | reverse complement strand
GGACAAACGGACGGACCACGACCCTGAAAAGCCAAAGCTGCGTCCGCGGCGCCTGAACAGCGGATGCGAGACATCCGTGCCCATCTCGCCGATATAGCCCGCAATCGCCTTTTCCAGTTGAACCTTGAGCAGTTGAACCAGCGGCTCGCGCCTGTCGAAAAGCGCACCGAATGTCTGCGTGCCGCCACGCAGTGTCTGGTCCGTGGGATGTGCGCGGGTCGTGTGAAGCTTGCGCAGTTCCGCGGCCAGCGCTTCGTTGAAATCCTCCATGCTACCGAAACCCGGTGGGGGATCGATGGCATAGACGCGCGCGAGCGACTGGAAGTCCGCAAGGGCATGCGCGCGCTCGTCCTTGTTGAGCCGCAGCGCCGTCGTGAACATCGCGAGCATGCCCTGGTCGAGCGGCGCCAGCGCAAGGCTGCGCTCGCAGGCCCTCAACGCTTCATCGTGGCGGCCCGATTTGAGCAGCGTCTCGACGTGATTGCGGGCAATCAGCGTATCACCAGGGGCGCGCGCCACGGCGCGTTCGTGGTGCTGCAGCGCGCGCGGCATGTCACCCAGAAACCCATGCGCCCGCGCGCGCAGATCTTCGATTTGAGCGGTATCGCGGGCATCCGGCGCAAGGCTCTCGAGGACGCGCAGTGCATCGTCGGCGCGCGGGATACGCAGCAGTTCATGCGCGAATGCTGTCCTCAGTGCGCTGTCATGGGGAACCGCACCGACCGCCTGCGCAAAGGATTGCAGGTAGCGCTCGCCCCGTCCGGTCTGCCAGAGCAGTTCGTTCAGGATGCGATGCGCGTCGATATTCGAAGGATTGGCCGCGACGGCGCGCTCCATCGCAGCAATCGCTTCGTCGTTGCGCTCCTGGCTACGCAGGGCATTTCCAAGGCCAACCCATCCCGCATCGGATCCAGGCTGCAGCGCAAGTGACGTGCGGTAGGCTCTCTCGGCGGCCACATGGTCCTGATGTTTCGCTGCAGCATGTCCAAGATTGTGATGGGCGGTATGCGATTGAGGGGACAGTGTGACGGAGCGTTGGGCAGCAGTCATCGCTCCTTCCGTGTCATCCAGCTTGCCGAGAGCAATCGACAGGGCTTCCCATGCCGGCCCGAAATTCGGGGTTGCGGCCGTCACAGCAAGGAGAAGCGTCCTCGCTGCGCCCGGATCCTTGTCCAGCAGCATCAGGGCAAGGTTGTAGCGCGCTTCGGTATAGTCGGGCTTCAGCTCGATGGCCCGCCTGTAGTGAGGCTCCGCCTCGGAGGCCAACCCCGTGGCCACAAGTGCACCGCCCAGGTTGTTATGGACATGCGGTTGCCGCGGGTTCAGCGCCAGCGATTGCCGGAACAGGTCGACGGCCTCGTGATTGCGCCCCATCCGGCGCAGGGCCACACCTTTGATCTGCAGGATGTCGGGGTGCCTGCCAAAGACCCGCGCCAGGCCATCAAGTTCGCTCACGGCGGCTGCGAACTCTCCCCGCGAGATGTTTTGCACCGCGCGCTGCAATCCCGAGGCGAGTTGTTGCTGGGGTCCTGTCATGTCTGCACCTGAAGCACCCCCAGATTAGACGAAACCGACCGGGGCAGAAAGCAAAACGGCGGCCCTTTTGGGGCCGCCGCTGCTTGAAGGTCCTTGTGGGACCAGTCTGTTAGTGCCTCCAGCGCAGGCCGACGCGGTACGAGCGGCCAAGCTGGTCATACGTCGAACCGTCCGTGTTGAACTGGCCGGCCGCATTGGCGCCGTCCCAAACGGGCGGCTGTTCGTCCGTGATGTTGTCAACACCGAACGAGAACTGGATCTCGCTCGTTACGCTCCAGCTCGCGCCGAAGTCGTAGTTGTTGTAGGACGGAACCCGCGTGATGCCGAACACGGCATCCTGCACTGCGCCGATGTAGTTCCAGCGAACCAGGAAGGCCCAGTCATCAACGTCGTAGGTGAAGCTGGTCGCCGCCTTGTCGACGGCCTGGATGCCGCCGATGCTGCCGACGTACAAGCCTTCGCTGCTACCTGCCTCGTCAGTCCACGAGTAGAGCGACGAGATGCCGATCCGGCCCGGAAGACCCAGATCCTCTTCCCACGCCCACGACCACTTCAGGTTGACGTCGATGCCCGAGTAGAGCGTGACGCCCGAGAAGTTGCCGAGCGACTGGTCGATTGAACCAATCGAACCCGGAACCGTTGCAACCTGGTCACGTACGACCGCGTCGCAGAACGCGTTGGCGCCGGGTGCCGGCAGGACGTTGCCATTGGCAATGATCGCGGCCGTGCAACCGTTCAGGATTTCGGCAATCGAGCGCTGACCGATCTGGTTGTCCAGTTCGATCTCGTAGCGATCGACCGACACGCCCAGCGTACCAACCGGCCACCAGTCGGGATTGAAGACGACGCCGTAGGTCAGCGTGTCAGCAATTTCAGGCGTCAGGTTCGGGTTTCCGAACAGGAAAGCCTGCGTTTGCGCGTTAGGCGCTTGGAAGCCCGTTGCCGCGGGGCCCCCGAAGACTGCTTGCGGTGTAAAGGTATAACCACCAGGGATGGACGTCCCGGCGAACCACGCATTACATGCGGCGATGCGTGCGTTCTGAGCAGCAAGACCAGCCGCCGTGCCTGTCGGATTGCCCGACGTCTTGGGGTTAAGTGCATCAACCACGGTTGCCGAGCAGGGATCCGTGTAGGACGGGAAATTCTGGTCACCGTTGCGGAACAGTTCGAAGGCCGACGGGGCGCGAACCGCGTGGTTCTCGACTGCACGCAGCGAGATCCAGCTGAACGGCGACCACTCGGCGCCATACTTCCACGTCTCCGTGATGCCCGCACCCGTCGAGTAGTCGGACTTGCGGTAGCCGCCAGTGACCGACAGGTTCTCGAACAGTGTTTCGCCGGTGATCAGCGGAACCTGGACTTCGCCGTAGATTTCGTAGACGTCGAAGGTACCCGAGATGCTCTCAGCGGCGTTGAAGCCGATGATGTCACCCGAAGCCTTCGCAGGGTCGACGCGGTTGTTCAGCTCTTCCGAACGATATTCGAAGCCGACGGCCGCCGTGAT
>JBILGJ010000372.1:0-3047 GCA_044351125.1 Micropepsaceae bacterium | reverse complement strand
CTCGTATCCAGACCTTCAGACTTATGACGTGGGCCGTCACAATACGGGGACGCGTTATGGCGCTCAACATGCCGAAATGATCGCGCAGGACGGCGAACGCATTCCGAGGCTGGCCGACGTCATCTACCTGATCCGGCGCGCCGGCGGCAACGAGCGCATCTGGATCGAGCTCAAGACGAACTTCATGGACCGCAGCAAAACGTCATCGCCAGAGGCCATGGCGGAGGGCGTGATCCGCGTGCTCAGACGCGAGAAGTTCGTCGAGCAGGCCGTCCTGGTCGGGTTTGACTGGAACGCGCTCATCGCGGCGAAAAGACTTGAGCCCGCCGTTGAATGCTGGTTCACCACGCTGCCGCAGACATGGTTTACCATGCAGGAGCCACCGGCTGCGCACTGGCCGCCGCCCAAGGCTGAGCTTGAACGCCTGCGGGCACTGGAGGCCAGCAATGCCCCGTGGACCGGAGGCTTCGACCGGCCTGTCCATGGTTCCGTGATCAAGGCCGCAAAGGCCGCGGGTGCGGATGGCTGGTTCCCGTATTTCGGCGACATCAATCGCGCGAGCCTTACGGAAGCGCGGGAGGCGGGGCTCAAGGTTGGAGCCTGGACCGTTGATGCCGCCGATGACCTGTCACGGCTCATTGACCTTGGAATCGACGGGATTTGCACGGACCGGCCGGACCGGCTGGCGCGGCTCCTGAAGACTGTGTGACGACATCACAAGATCAGCTGTGCGCAAATTGCGTTTGCTTGCAATTGCGGCCAGAATATCGCCCGGTTTTTCTTTCTTTTGCTGAACGGTTCAAAGCCATGACCCTGGTCCGAATGACTGCCGCGATTGCCATCGCCTCGCTCCTGTCGGGCTGTGCGAGCTGGGGCGTGCTGCCGTCGACGACCGAAATGACCGAGACGCCTTTCCAGACCTACAGAAGCGCCGAGGAGGCGTTCAACCAGGTCAAGCCTTTCGTCACGACGACCCGTGAACTGAAGGCACGCGGGTTTGACCCGTACACGACACCAAACATCAAGGTGCTGAACTATCTCGACCTGCTGCCCCGCTTCCTGCCGCAACAGTCGATCAAGGTCGAAGACCTTGATCCGGCCGTGCAGGCGTGCCTGACCGCACGCGAGGCCTGCCAGGGCTGGCTTGCCGAGCCCTCGATCTCGTCGAAGGACCGCACGGGCAGCGTTGCGCTGGACGTGCTCGGATTCGAGCGCGAAACAACATCGACCGGCTGGAAGGCGTCGATGCTGCTGCTCGTGCAGAACGGGGTTGTTGTCTACAAGCTCTGGTCGGGCACGCCGTCGATCCTCGAAGTGAAGACCGAGAAGAAGCCACTGGGTCCGCTGCAGGACCTCTCTGGCCCTGCGGCATCCGCCGTGTCGGGTGTTGTGAAACCCTGATCTTGAGGGCTGCACGGCAGCGCCGATGCGCTGCCGTGTCGAGACCATCTGGCGGTGCTAGCTGGCCTTTGGCGCGATGACCATGACCATCTGGCGGCCTTCGAGCTTGGGCTCCTGTTCGACCTTGCCGACCGTGTCGATGTCGCGCTTCACTTTCTGCAGGAGCTCCATGCCGAGTTCCATGTGGGCCATCTCGCGCCCCTTGAACCGCAGCGTGACCTTGACCTTGTCACCTTCCTCGAAGAAGCGTTTGATCGCGCGCATCTTCACGTCGTAATCGTGATCGTCGATCATCGGGCGCAGCTTGATCTCCTTGATCTCGATCACCTTCTGGTGCTTGCGCGCCTCGGCCGCCTTCTTCTGCTCCTGGTACTTGAACTTGCCGAAATCCATGAGCTTCACGACGGGGGGCTTGGCCATGGGCGCGACCTCAACGAGGTCGAGGCCTTCCGCCTCTGCAAGCCTCAGCGCGTCGTACTTGCTCATGACGCCACGCTTGCCGCCTTCGTCGTCGATCACCAGCAATTCGTGGGCTGTGATCATTTCATTGATACGCGGGCCATCCTTCGAGGGGGCCTGCGCCGGTTGGAACGTACGTTTATTGATGGGTATTCTCCTTTGCGATGATGGCCCTTGCCCGGTTCAATGGATTGGGTTGCCGCGTCGATCCCGGAAAGTGCAGCGCCCTGCCATGTCTTACCCGACCAAGGGTCTTTCAGCCGATGGCCGGGTCTCCCGGCGCTCGGCTGTGGCGCAAGAATAGGGTACGGGCCGGTTTACGCAAGGTGCATGGCCGCGCCCCAAACGTGTTTTTCGTGGCTCATTGAGGGAATTGCCTGCCCGAAGGGCGCTGCAAGGGAGCCCTACCCGTCTGCCGATTCAACCCCACCGGGAGTTGCGTCCGGGGTCCGCGATCAATTGCCCCATAGCCGCGCTGCTGCGCCGACCCGTCAGCCCTCGTTCGACACTGTCCGGCGTCTCCACCGGCTAGGCTTGCGCGAGGTCTGGTGGCAGGGCTTCCCTGGCCAGCAAGGCTATGAGGTCGTCAACGCGCAGGGTTTCGGACTTTTCCGACCCCAGCCGGCGCACGGAGACGGTTCCATCCTCGGCCTCCTTGCGGCCTGCGACAAGGATGAAGGGGACCTTGGCCAGCGAGAGTTCACGGATCTTGTAGTTGATCTTCTCGTTTCTCAGGTCGGTCTCGATGCGCAGGCCTGCCAGTTTCAGGCGCGCTGCTACCTCCCTGGCGTAGCCATCCACATCGTTGACGATGGTGGCGACGACCGCCTGCACCGGCGCGAGCCAGAGCGGGAACTTGCCGGCGTAGTGCTCGATCAGGACGCCTACGAAACGCTCCATCGACCCCAGCACCGCGCGGTGCAGCATGGCCGGGCGCTTGCGGGTTCCATCCTCGGCCACATATTCGGCCTCGAAGCGTTCGGGCAGGTTGAAGTCCACCTGCACGGTGCCGCACTGCCAGCCGCGACCGATGGCATCAAACAGCGTGAACTCGAGCTTGGGTCCGTAGAATGCGCCCTCGCCGGGGTTCAGCGTATAGGGGATACCCATGCGCCGGCAGCCTTCGGCGAGATCATGCTCGGCCGCGTCCCAGACTTCGTCTGAGCCGATGCGGTTCTCGGGACGCG
>JBILGJ010000371.1:0-3048 GCA_044351125.1 Micropepsaceae bacterium | reverse complement strand
AGGTCCGACCTCGCCATCGTGAGCTTCGGAACCCTGGCCTGGGACCTCGCAGCAGCAGGTGTGCCGGCGCTCTACATCAGCCTCAACGAGGATCACGAACAGACGGCATCGGCCTTTGCCCGCACCGGCATGGGCGTATCGCTGGGCCTGTGCACAGGCCTGAAGGAAAAGCATCTTGCCGACACGGTCGAGGACCTGCTCGACGATCCGGAACTGTGTCGCTCGATGTCGGCCGCCGGTCGCATGAACCTCGACGGCCGTGGCGCGGCCCGCATTGCCGCACGCCTGCATCACCTGATCGACGAGCGCAGCCAGTCTCTGGAAGCTCCCGTCCGCCAGGACGCAATCCGCACCGGCACGTGAAATCCACCCGGCAGGCCGGGGCGCACGAAGTTCGTCTCAATTCATGACGTGATGACGGCGCGCCCGGTATTCCGGATGCAATGCACCTTTGCGTGCTATCCCGCGCCGTAACTCTGCACCAGGCTGCCTGCAACCAGCGCCCAGCCATCCACCAGCACGAAGAAGATCAGCTTGAACGGCAGAGAGATCGTGACCGGCGGCAGCATCATCATGCCCATCGCCATGAGCAGCGAGGCGATCACCATGTCGATGATCAGGAAGGGGATGAACAGCAGGAAGCCGATCTCGAAGGCGCGCCGCAATTCGCTGATGAGGAACGCGGGGATGAGGATGCGAAGGGGCGTTTCCGCGGCCGTTGCCGGCGGTTCCTGTTTGGCCAGGTTGAAGAACAGCTGCAGGTCGCTCTCGCGCACGTGCTTCAGCATGAACGCCGACAGGGGCGCCGTGGTCTTCGTGAACGCCTCGCCCATCTCGATCTTTTCTTCCATCAGCGGGGCGATGCCGTCGTTGTAGGCCTTCTCGAAGGTGGGCGCCATGACGAACGCCGTCAGGAACAGCGCCAGCGAGACGATGACGCTGTTGGGCGGACTCTGCTGGATGCCGATGGCGGTCCTGAGCAGCGACAGCACGACGACGATGCGCACGAAGCTCGTCACCATGATCAGGATCGAGGGCGCGATGCTCAGGATCGTGATCAGCGCAACAAGCTGGATCAGGCGTTCCGTGAAGCCGCCGCCATCCTTGCCAAGGTCGATCGTCACCTGCTGCGCGGCAGCAGGATCAGCCATGGCGATGAGCAGCGTCAGGGCAGCGAGGACGTATCCGGCAAGTTTCACAGGCGGGGTTCCGTCTTGATCGTGACAAAGGTTGAATGCGACAGCGGCGCCTCCGGGATGCTCTTCACCTCGAGATTGTCATCGAGGATGACATCGCCATGGGGCGAGAGAAGGACCAGGTACTCCTTGTCGTCGCGGCGCAGCAGCACCACGCGGCGGCGCGCGTCCACAAGCAGGGATTCGGTGACACTGAGGCGCCGGTCACCGGGCCGGCGCTGGACGAACTGCAACCCGCCCACGGTCCGCAGCAAAAGCGCGATGGCACCGATCAGGCCCAGCACAAAGATCAGCGCGGCGCCGAACTGGAGATAGTTGGTCGTGTCCATGATGCCTGCCCGGGCCTCCGGTTGGGATGGGAGCCGTTGTTAGGATTGGAGAATGCCGCCGTAACCTTAAGTCCGCCTAAACGCCCGGCAGGAATTTCCCGGTAAACGGAATGTTCACGCCCGCGGCGCGTCGGCGGTTTCGCGGATGTCCCGGGGCATCGGGAAAATTTTTCCCGACGCTTTAAGTCGACCTTAAGCCTGATCGGCAAAAACTGCGCAAAGGACGGGGATAGTCCCCCATGCTGCGAGTAGGACATGAGCATCAACAATTTACCTCTGATCGGGCTGATCCAGCAGAAGATGGGCTGGCTGAGCGACCGCCAGACGATCCTGGCCCGCAACATCGCCAACGCCTCCACGCCCGGCTTCGTGCCGCAGGACCTCAGGCCAAACGATTTCGCCACGGCATTGTCGGGCGAGATGGATCCGGGACTGACGGTGACGAACCGTATGCATATCCAGCCCCCGTCGCTCGTGTCGGGTACCAGCCGCGCCGTGACCTCGCCGGACTCCCGCTCCTCGCCGGATGGCAACGCCGTGGTGATCGAGGAGCAGATGCTCAAGGTGTCCGAAACGCAGATCAAGTACGCCGAGGCCGCGGGTCTCTACAAGAAGATGACCGGTATGTGGCGCACGGCGCTGGCCGGACCACAGTAACCCCACCAGGGAGTGCCTGACATGGATATGATGAAGTCGATGCTGATTGCTGCCTCCGGCATGCGCGCCCAGTCCGAGCGCTGGCGCATCATTGCCGAGAACCTGGCCAACGCCTCGTCCACCGGCACGAAGCCCGGCGAGGAGCCTTATCGCCGAAAGGTGCCGGTGTTCCAGTCCGAACTCGACAACGCCACGCGCACCGAAACGATCCGCGTGAAGAAGATCACCAAGGACATGTCCCCCTTCCGCGAGCAGTACATGCCCGGCCACCCGGCCGCTGACGCGCGCGGCTATGTGAAGATGCCGAATGTGAGTTCGCTCATCGAGATGATGGACATGCGCGAGGCGCAACGCGCCTACGAAGCCAATCTCAGCGTGATCGACAATACCCGCACGATGCTGTCGCGCACCGTCGATCTGCTGCGTCGCTGAACCCTGAAAGGAATTGAGCCATGGCTGGCATCGTGAACCCGGCAGCAATCAGCGCCTATGCGCAGGCCGCCAAGATGGGCAGCGGGGCAGGTGGCGCCACCGGCGCAACAGCTGCCGGCACGGCCTCGTTCGGCGACATTCTCGGTGGCGTAATGAACGACGCCATTGCAAGTGGCAAGATGGCTGAAGCAAAGGCCGCAAGCCTCGTGCAGGGCAAGGGCGACCTGGTCGACGTCGTCAGCGCCGTGAATGCGGCCGAGATGTCTCTCGAGACCGTCGTGGCGATCCGCGACAAGGTCATCGCCGCCTATCAGGACATCCTGCGAATGCCGATCTAGGCCATCGCAAGACCGCAACAAGAAAAAGAACAGGCAAGGAAAAGGGTTGTCGTCATGGGCGGTGGAGAAATGCTGGATCTCGCGCGCGAGTCCATG
>JBILGJ010000370.1:0-3064 GCA_044351125.1 Micropepsaceae bacterium | reverse complement strand
AGCCAGGGCCTGCAGCAGGTCCTCCTTGCTCGGGAAATGGCGGTACACGGCCGTCGCGCTGACCCCGACATTGCGTGCAATCTCGCGCAGGCTCAGGGCCTCGAGGCTGCCCTTCTCAAGCATCCCAAGCGCCTCCGCGACCAGCGCCGCACGCAGGTCCCCATGATGATAGCGACTGCGGCTCATTTCGATGTTGACACCGTTATCATTGCAGACTATGTTATCACTGTAAACATTAGCATCCGGTTTCTAGGCCGCGGAGGAAGACATGGCAAGTCCCGTAGAATCAATTGTGCGTGCTGGCGTCACCAAGGCCATTGGCGCAGTCGCGGCCGTCCGGCGCAGCCTGATGAACGACAATGCCGACAACCCCTTCCTCACCGGCGTCCATGCCCCGATGCAGGACGAGAAAACCCTGACCAGCCTCAAGGTAACAGGCAACATTCCCGCCGACCTCGACGGCAGCTACGTGCGCATCGGGCCCAACCCGGTCACGCCACCGAAATCTGCCGCCTATCACTGGTTCATGGGCGACGGCATGATCCACGGCGTGCGCCTCAAGGCCGGCAAGGCCGAGTGGTATCGCAATCGCTGGATCCGCACATCGCCTGTCAGCAAGGCCCTCGGCGAGGCGCAGGCCCCCGGACCTCGCCACATCTTCGACACCGTCAACACCAACATCGTGCCCCACGCCGGCGCCGTCTGGGCCGTCACCGAGGCCGGCAGCTATCCCGTCCGCGTGGGCCCCGACCTCGAGACCATCGCCCACGATCCCTTTGGCGGTTCGCTGAAGGGCAGCTTTACGGCGCACCCGCATCTCGACCCCGACACGGGCGAGATGCACGCCATCTGCTACGAAGGCCCGAGCCTCGACACCATCCGCCATGTCGTCGTCGGCCGCGATGGCCGCGTACGCCGCGAGGAACCCATCGCCGTGAAGCACGGCCCGATGATCCACGACTGCATGATCACGAAGAGCTACGTGATCATCCTCGACCTGCCTGTCACCTTCTCGATGAAGCGCCTGCTTGCGGGCTTTGCCTTCCCCTATGAATGGAACCCGGCGCACCAGGCCCGCGTCGGCCTTCTGCCGCGCGAGGGCAGGGGAACGGACATCGTCTGGTGCGATGTCGATCCATGCTATGTCTACCATCCCAGCAATGGCTATGAGACGCCCGACGGCAAGGTCATCCTCGATGTCTGCGCGCACAATTCCATGTTCGCCGACAGCACGATGGGCCCCGACTCCCGCAGCGTGCCTTTCGAACGCTGGACGATAGATCCCGCCGCGCGCAAGGTGGCCCGTCGCGTGATTGATGCCGACGCCCAGGAGTTCCCGCGCCCGAATGAGGCGCGCATCGGCAAGCCCTACCGCTATGCCTACACGGTGGCGCTGGCGACCGACGCCTTCATCGAACCCGCGTCGCGCTGCCTGAAGCACGATCTCGAGAAGGGCACGCGCCAGGTCCACGAATTCGGCGAGGGCCGCATGCCGGGCGAGTTCGTCTTCGTGCCACGGCCCGGTGCGGTTGCGGAAGATGATGGCTGGCTCATGGGCTATGTCATCGACACGAAGGCCGAAACGACCGACCTCGTGATCCTCGACGCTGCCAATTTCGAAGGCCCGCCCGTCGCCACCGTCACCATCCCCCACCGCATCCCGCCTGGCTTCCACGGCAACTGGATGCCTGCAATCCACACATAACCGTCATGGTCCGCGCAGGCGGACCACCCACGAACGCTGAAAAGACATGGGTGGTCCGCGCAGGCGGGTGGTCCGCGCAGGCGGACCATGACATAGTGGGCGGATCAAACCATTGGAACCACCATGTCACTCCCAGCCATCCTGAAAGATACCCTCTCGATCCCCGTCGTGGGTTCGCCACTCTTCATCGTCTCGGGCCCCGAGCTCGTCATCGCCCAGTGCAAGGCCGGCATCGTCGGCTCGTTCCCGGCGTTGAATGCCAGGCCTGCCGAACTTCTCGACAAATGGCTCGAGCGCATCAAGAACGAACTCGACGACCACGAACAGAAGACCGGCCGCAAGGCAGCCCCCTTCGCCGTCAACCAGATCTGCCACCACTCGAATGACCGCCTGATGCAGGACATGGCCATGTGCGTGAAGCACAAGGTCCCGATCATCATCACGAGCCTGCGCGCGCCGGCCGAGGTGGTGCGGGCGGCCCACTCCTATGGTGGTCTCGTCTATCACGACGTCATCAACATCCGTCATGCCAAGAAGGCGGTCGAGGAGGGCGTCGACGGCCTGATCCTCGTCTGCACCGGTGCGGGTGGCCACGCAGGCACCCTGTCCCCGTTTGCCCTCGTGCCGGAAGTGCGCCAGTGGTTCAACGGCACTGTCCTTCTGTCAGGTTCGATCGCCCATGGCGCCAGCATCCTCTCGGCGCTCGCGCTGGGCGCCGACCTCGCCTATATCGGCACCCGCTTCATCGCGACCACCGAGGCCAATGCCGACCAGCGCTACAAGCAGATGCTGGTCGAGACCGCAGCCCAGGACATCGTCTACTCGAACCTGTTCACCGGCGTGCACGGCAATTACCTCGCACCCTCCATCACGGCCGCCGGCCTCGACCCGGCAAGCCTGCCCGAAGCCGACAAGTCCAAGATGAACTTCGGCTCGGGCGGCAACATGGAAAAGAAGGCCTGGAAAGACATCTGGGGCGCGGGCCAGGGCGTCGGCCAGATCCAGGACGTCAAGCCCGTCGCCGACGTGGTCGCCCAGCTCAAGCGCGAATACGAAGAAGCCCGCCGCCGCCTCGGCTAGCCTCCACCAACACTTCAACACCCGTCATGGCCGGTCGCGCGGCAGCGCGAACCGGCCACCCAGAACATCCTCCAGCCTCGCCGACGGCTACGCAGCGCATCACCGTCATTCGCCGGGCGTGCAACAGCGAGCCAGGAGCCCACGCTCCCTGGGTAGCCGGTTCGCGCTGCCGCGCGACCGGCCATGACGGTGAAGAAAATTGGAGAGGGTAAGGCAACCCCTCCCTCACGCACCACGCCCCCTCTTTCCCCGTCATCCCGGACGCGAGCAAAGCGAGCG
>JBILGJ010000369.1:0-3082 GCA_044351125.1 Micropepsaceae bacterium | reverse complement strand
GAAACCGATCGACTCTTTCGCCGCATCCGCGGCACCTGCGTTCGTTGTCATGATCAGGACCACATTGCGGAAGTCGACCTTCTTGCCATTGTGATCCGTGAGCTTCCCGTGGTCCATGACCTGCAGCAGCACGTTGAACAGGTCGGGATGCGCCTTCTCGATTTCGTCGAGCAGCAGCACGCAGTGCGGATGCTGGTCCACGCCATCCGTCAGCAAGCCACCCTGGTCATAGCCCACATATCCCGGCGGAGCGCCGATCAGCCGGCTGACCGAGTGGCGTTCCATGTATTCCGACATGTCAAAGCGCAGCAGCTCGACGCCAAGGATCTTTGCAAGTTGCCGGGCAACCTCGGTCTTGCCGACACCCGTGGGCCCCGAGAACAGGTAGCAGCCAATGGGCTTTTCCGGATCGCGCAGGCCCGCGCGCGCCATCTTGATGGCAGCCGACAGTGCCTTGATGGCATCATTCTGCCCGAAGACAACATGGCTCAGGTTCAGCTCAAGGTCGCGAAGCGACTCCGCATCGTTCTTCGACACGGTCTTGGGTGGGATGCGGGCCATCTTCGAGATCACATCCTCGATCTCCGGCACATCGATCACCTTCTTGCGCTTGCCCTCCGGCAGCAGCATCTGCGAGGCACCCGTCTCGTCGATGACATCGATCGCCTTGTCAGGCAGCTTGCGGTCATTGATGTACTTGGCCGACAGCTCGACAGCCGCCTTCACGGCCTCATTCGTGTACTTGACCTTGTGGAACTCCTCGAAATAGGGCTTGAGGCCCTTGAGGATCTTCACGGCATCCGCGACGGAAGGTTCCGTAACATCGATCTTCTGGAACCGGCGCGCCAGCGCACGATCCTTCTCGAAGTGCTGCCGGAACTCCTTGTATGTCGTCGAGCCGACGCAGCGCAGGCTGCCGGACTGCAGCGCCGGCTTCAGCAGGTTCGACGCATCCATCGCACCGCCGCTGGTCGCGCCTGCACCGATCACGGTGTGGATCTCGTCGATGAACAGGATCGCCCCCTTGAACTGCTCAAGTTCCTTGAGGACGTTCTTCAGGCGCTCCTCGAAATCACCCCGATAGCGCGTTCCGGCGATAAGCGATCCCATGTCGAGCGAGAAGATCGTGCAGTCCCGCAGGACCTCAGGCACCTCGTTGTTGATGATCTTGCGTGCAAGACCCTCGGCAATGGCCGTCTTGCCAACGCCGGGATCCCCTACCAGAAGCGGATTGTTCTTCTGGCGTCGGCACAGGATCTGGATCGTCCGGTCGACCTCGGCCTCGCGGCCGATCAGCGGATCGATCTTTCCGGTGCGCGCCTTCGCATTGAGATTGACGCAATAAGCCTCAAGCGCCTCGGTACCCTGCTTGACGGGCTTCTCGCCATCTTCCTCCTCGTCCGCGCCACGCACCGGGCGGGACTCGCTCGCGCCAGGACGCTTGGCGATCCCGTGGCTGATATAGCTGACGACATCGTAGCGATTGACGTTCTGCTCTGACAGGAAGAACGCGGCGTGGCTTTCGCGTTCGGCGAAGATTGCAACGAGGATGTTGGCCCCGGTCACTTCCTCTCGCCCAGACGACTGCACATGGATGACGGCGCGCTGCACGACCCGCTGGAATGCAGCCGTGGGCTTGGCGTCTTCGCCATCATCAACCACCAGGTTCGAGAACTCGGTATCGACGTGGTTGGCCACCGCACGTCGCAGCACTTCGACATCAACATTGCAGGCGCGCAGCACAGCAACAGCGTCCTGGTCATCCATCAATGAAAGCAGAAGATGTTCAAGCGTGGCATATTCATGGTCGCGCTCGTTGGCGAGCGCCATCGCCCGATGAAGGCTGGCCTGCAGGGACTTCGAAAAACTCGCCACGTCCGTCGCCTTTCTTCAGTTGTTCAGATCCGGCACTGCCCCTCTCGCCCAACCCGCCTACAATATCACTCTTTTTCCAGTGTGCACTGCAGTGGATGCTGGTGGCGCTGCGCAAATGCAATCACTTGTGCAACCTTGGTTTCCGCCACCTCGTAGGTATAGACCCCGCAGATGCCCACGCCCTGGCGGTGCACCTGCATCATGATGACTTCCGCGTCTTCCCGGCCCTTGTTGAAGAACCGCTCGAGCACGTGCACGACGAACTCCATCGGCGTGTAGTCGTCATTCAGCATCAGAACCTTGTAAAGGCTCGGCTTCTTTGTCTTCGGCCGGGGCTTTGTCACCAACCCGGTCGAGGGGCCCCGGCCATCCCCTTCACCATTCTGTTGTGTCATGCGGGCACTGCCGTCTTGTTTGAGGATCCCGACACCAGTCTATTAGATATGTAATCATCGGGAAATTGAAAGGTCGCCAACCTGCCCGCCAAAAGCGGCCAAGTTATGGAAAACTAACGCAAAACCGGCTCGACAAAGGACCGCAGTTCCCCGACCCAGCCCAGGACGCGCTTGCGGTTCACGCCAAGGTCCGAATGCCCGTAGACCGAACGGGAATAGATCGCGAGGGTCGATTTCCCCGGACCCGCCTCGATGAAGCGCGCGGAGATCAGGTCGGGAAACCGGAACAGGGCCGAGCGTACAACCAGGTTGTCGTAGAGGCCGAGGTCATCCTTCAGCACATGGCTTACCCGGGGCGCCGCAAGCGCCACCCTGAGGAAGGCCTGCCTGAGCTGGGCCGGCGGCAACGCATAGACCTGTGAAACCTCGTCGACCTGTGTCGCCTCGCAGAGCCCGGCCGGTGCCAGCAGAAAGGTGTTGGGACTGCGCGGCCGGACGAGCGAGGAAAAATCGATGCGTGAAAGCGGATCCATGCAGGAACATCCTCACTGGACGATGAAACAGGCCCCGAAACGACGGAGGGCCCGCCGATGGTAACCGGCAGGCCCTCCGAATGCACCAGGAACAGGCTGATTACTCGGCAGCTCGCGCAGCCGGCGCCTTGAATTCCTGCATCTTCTCGGTCATTTCCGCAAAGCGGTTCGTGAACGGCTCGGCAGCCTGCTTCGCCGCATCAAGCCAGAGGTCGTTCAGCTTCGTGGCCTGTGCGACATAGGCATCGAGGGCCGACTTCGCGAAGTCCGTCTGCAACT
>JBILGJ010000368.1:0-3084 GCA_044351125.1 Micropepsaceae bacterium | reverse complement strand
GTTTTTGACGGCTGTGACGATGGCGGTCACCAGTTGGCGTCGTGCGTCGGGTTGGCTTGTCATTGGCTGGTTCAGGCTGAGCGCCATCACGAGGTCGAGATCGGGACATGCCACCAAATCCACATTCCAGAAGCCCGGGTGGCCGATGCATTCGTGTCCGGCGAAACGGTCTTGGAAGAGGATGAGCCCGTGCCTTGTGTCCGAACCGGGTGCGACCGTGCGGGGTGCTGCGAGGGCGCGTTGCAGCGTTTCGGGGTTGCGGAACACCTTCCCGTCCAGCATTGCGCGCATGAAGAGGGTGAGGTCGCCGACCGTGGATACAAGGCCGCCGCCGCCCCACAGGTCGAAGGAGGGGTCGGCCAGCGTCATGTCGACCTCGCCCATGTACTGCGCGAGGCGTGGCGGTGTGCCTTGGGGGCGGGGCGGTGATTCGAGTGTCTCGAACCAGGTATCTGCAAGGCCAAGCCGGTCGAGCGGCAGCAGCGTGCGTGTGGCTTTGGCGAGCGACTGTCCTGTCCGGCGTTCGATCACCTCGCCGAGGATGAGATAGCCGGTGTCGGAATAGGACCAGATCTGTCCTGGCTGTCCGAGCGGGCGCGTGCCGTCCATTGCCAGTGCAATCTGTTCGTCCCTTTGCCAGCGGCGCTGCGGGTTGGCGCTGATCGCTGCTGCGAAGGCTTTCATCTGGCTGTGATCGGGTAGGCCTGCCGTATGCGAGAGCAGGTGGCGGATGGTGATCTGGCCGGGATCGTGACCGCCGCGGCGCAGGGCGTCGGTGGTCGAGGCTGCGACGAGTTCGGCCAGCGATGCATCGAGGTTGAGCCTGTCGTCTTCAACAAGGCGCAGCACAACGGCGCCGATGAAGAGCTTGGTCGTGCTTGCGATGCGGAACGGGCGGTCGACCAGTGGTGTCGGGCCTGTTTCCCGTTCCCCGGCGGCGGCGGCTATCCAGTCAATGCCGGCCGATGGGGACAGGGCCCGCATGACAACGCTGGGGATCGCCGGGTCGCGGGCGACCAGTGCGTCGGCCAGCGGTTGCAGCGGGTTGGGCTTTGCGGATGTGGCGGCAGACAGCATAAGAGACATGGTCGTGATGACGGCGGCGTTGAGCATGCGCATCATTTGATTACCGTGCCGGTGTGCGCGGTTGTCAAGAGGCGGTTTGCTGCCAGACGAAAATGAGGGTGCAGACCTGCATTGTCACCGGAATTATCGGAGGAGCGCGCAGAGGCCGCGGAAGGCGAGGTCTTCGGCGGTGACGAGGTAGCAGGGGATGGGGCTCAGATAGCTGCGCAGGCGTCCCTTGGCCTCGAAACGGTGACGGAAGAGCTTGTGGTCGAAGAGCGGCCCCCACTGTCGGACGATGCCGCCGGCAATGTAGACGCCGCCGCGCGCGCCGAACGTCAGGGCCAGGCTTCCGGCAGTGCTGCCGAGCATTGCGTTGAATATCTGAATGGTCTCGACGGCCAGTTCATCGCTCCCGGCTCTCGCAGCGCGGGCGATGTCGGCTGCAATGGGCCTGTCGCGGAAGGTCTTGCCGTCGAGAGCGGCGATCGCGAGATACAGATTCTCGAGGCCTGGCCCTGAAAGTATTCGTTCGGTGCCGACATGGCCGAACTGGCGCATGAGCTGGAACATGATCGCGAGTTCGCGGTCATTGTTGCAGGCGAGGTCGGCGTGTCCGCCCTCACCGGGATTGGCGATCCATCCGTCCTTGCCGTCCGGAACGGCGCATGCCACCCCGAGGCCTGTGCCCGGTCCCAGCACCAGCTTTGTCGTGCGGGGATCGGGTCGCGTGCCGCCGATCTGTTCCACGTCGCTCTCCTGCAGGGTCGGTACTGCGCGCGCGACGGCCGTGAAGTCGTTCACAAGGATCGATCGGCTCGTGCCTGCGGACTGACGCAGAAGGTCGTGGGATATTGTCCACTTTCCATTTGTCAGCTCTATGCGCCCATTGACGAGCGGGCCTGCAGCGCAGGCGGCTATGGCTTCCGGTGGGCCGATGATACCGGCGAGCCTGCGATAGGTTTCGAGAGCGTCGTTGAAGCTCTCGTAGAGTGATGCCAGCCAGGTCTCGTGTGCAGAAAGGGTTCCGTCAGGGGACAGGACGGCGAAGCGGATGTTCGTTCCACCGATGTCGACGAGGATGGCCTTGCTCATGCGGTGGACTGTTCGGAAGATGGGCGCGCCGGCATGATAATGCGAAAGGTCGTGCCTGTTTCATCAGACTTCACGAGGGTGACGTCCCCACCGTGGGCGCGTGCAAGTTCCCTGGCGATTGCAAGGCCCAGTCCCGAGCCGCCTGCGCGACCCTGACCGGTGAACGGCTCGAACAGGCGGGCGCGGACCTGCTCGGGGATCCCCGGCCCGTTGTCGGCCAATTCGATGGAGACGGTCGCCTGATTGTGCATCGAAGCCGTCAGCGTGACGCTTGCGCCATCGCGTGAATCCAATGCCTGCACGGCGTTGCGACCGATATTGACGAGTACCCGAAGAAGCTGGTCTGCGTCGGCATAAACCTGGAGGCCTGTCGGAATGCGGTTCGTCCAGCGAATGGTGCTTGTGCTCGCGGCCAGGGCTGCTTCCATTGCCTCCTCGGCGAGGGGCAGAAGGCTCTGCATCGCCGGCTCTGGCGGTGCCTCATCCGCCTTTCCATAGCGCAGCGTGTTGCTGGCGAGGCTGATGGCGCGGTCGATCGACTGGACAAGGCGCGGGGTCAAGGCCTTGACTGCAGGGTCGCTGCTTGTCGAGAGGCGGTCCGATGTCAGCTGTGCAGTGGAGAGGATGTTGCGCAGGTCATGCTGGATGCGAGCGACGGCGGATCCGAGATGGGCAAGGTGCTCGCGCTGGCGCAGCGCCTGGCGAAGTTCGGTCTGCATGGTTTCCAGCGTGCGCTCCATCTGGCCTATCTCGTCGGCCCGATCGGTTGCCTTCAAAATGCGTTGCGCGTCCTCGGGGCGCTGTTGAAAGGCGAGCATCGACTGGTTGACCCTTTTCATGGGCCGCACGAACAGGATGTACAGTACCCAGAAGACGAGGCCGGATGTGATGAGGGCTATAAGGAGCGAGAGATAAAGCAGGCGT
>JBILGJ010000367.1:0-3088 GCA_044351125.1 Micropepsaceae bacterium | reverse complement strand
TGGCCCTAGTGCCGCCGCAACTCAACCTTCTCCAGATGCTCGGGAACGTGAACGTCCCAGCCAAGTTCGTCCTTGATGCGCATGCGCAGGGCATCCGATGCGGCCGGCTCTCCATGCGTCACGTAGGTGGAACGAGGCGGCTTCTCGAAGCCGCGCAGCCAGGCCATGAGTTCGTCGGCATCGGCATGGGCCGACAGGTTGCCAAGCGCCACCACCTCCGCTCGTATCGGTACGTAGCTCCCGTGGATCTTGACCTCTCTTGCACCGGCCAGCATGGCGGCACCGCGGGTCCCTCCGGCCTGGAAGCCGGCAAACACGATTGTGTTCTCCGGGTGCGGCCCAAAGGCTGCAATATGATGGATCACGCGGCCGCCCGTTGCCATTCCACTGCCGGCGACGATGATCTTCGGCTCGCGCGAGAGGTTCAGCGCGCGTGACTCGTCCACGGAGTTCACGATCCTCGCGGCCCGGCACATCGCCTCGCACTCCTTTTCGTTCAGGCGATGTTCGCTGCGGTGACGGCGGTAGATGTCGGTCGCGTCCTGCGCCATCGGACTGTTCAGATAGACCGGAGTGTCCACCGGGATGCGCCTGTGCTTTTTCAGGTTGGCTATTGCGAGAAGAAGGGTCTGGGTTCGACCGACCGCGAAGGCCGGAATGACGATCGTTCCGCCACGCTTGAGTGTGCGCTCGATGATCTCCGCAAGGCGGGCATCCGGATCGTGGTTCTCGTGGACCCTGTTGCCGTAGGTCGATTCCAGGACGAGAAAGTCCGCTCGCTTCATCAGCTCGGGCGCCTGCATGATCGTGTCGTGCTGGCGGCCGAGATCTCCACTGAAGGCGAGTGTCATCCTGCCATCCGAGACACTGACTGTCGACGCGCCGAGGATATGTCCCGCACGTGCGAGCGTGATGCGAAGCCCATCGATGGGCTCGAACGCATGCCCGAATGGCACGGTCACCAGATGTCGGAGTGCCGCCTCGGCGTCACGCTCGGTATAGAGCGGCAAGGCGGGCTTGTGCTTCGAGTAACCCACACGGTTTGCGCGCTCTGCGTCTTCCTCGGCGAGCCGCGCGCTGTCCGGCAGCAGGATGTGGCAGAGATCAGCCGTGGCCTCGCTGCAATACACCCGGCCACGGAACCCCTTCTTGACAAGCAGCGGCAGATAACCCGAATGGTCGATATGTGCGTGGGTGAGCACGACCGCTGAAATCGCGGCAGGGTCAAATGGCGGTTCTGCCCAATTGCGCAACCTCAGTGGCTTGAAACCCTGGAACAGACCGCAATCGACCAGCAGCTCTGCGTTACCCGCGCGGACCAGATACTTCGATCCTGTCACGGTTCCGGCTGCACCCAGGAACTGGATATCCATCGTCATTGCGACCCCACCTTACCGATCTCGCGAGTCGTCCGACCGTATCAGGAACAGTCTCGGTGTTCAGCCCGGGATGGGGTGTCCAAGCGCCGCGGCTGGCTGTGTTGCCGATGGACCGATTGCCTGCCCTGCGATGTGGATCAGCCTGCCGCGAGGGCTGCGACACGTGGCCTGCTGGCTGCGACGGCTTGGGGGATCATGTAATCCCGTGTGAGCGGCAGCGCGTCCATACGCCTGGCGAGCTGCAGCTGGAAGACGATGTTCCCCTGCCACCGGAACGCCATTTCAGAGGCTGCAAGATAGAATTCCCACATACGGCAGAAGCGCTCGTCATAGAGGGCACATGCAGCATCCCGGTGTTCCAAAAACCGGCGACGCCACTCCTGCAGCGTTTGCGCATAGTGCAGCCGGAGTATCTCGATGTCGGTGACGATCAGGCCGGCGCGCTCGACCGCCGGCAGCACTTCGCTGAGCGCGGGCGCATAGCCTCCCGGGAAGATGTACTTGCCGATCCAGGGGTTTGTGACACCGGGGCCATCGCTCCGTCCGATCGAGTGAACCAGCGCCACACCGTCATCGGCAAGCAGTGCGGCGATCTTGCGAAAATAGGCGTCGTAATGGCCGATGCCGACATGCTCGAACATGCCCACGGACACGATGCGGTCGAACCGCCCTTGTGTCTCCCGATAGTCCTCGAGGCTGAAGTGGACACGCGAGGCGAGCCCTGCGCCGGCCGCGCGTGAACGGGCGACCCGGAGTTGTTCCGCAGAAAGGGTGATCCCGCGCACCTCGGCACCATGTGCTTCGGCAAGGTAGATGCCCATGCCGCCCCAGCCGGATCCGATGTCGAGCACGCGCATGCCGCGCCTGAGGGACAGCTTCGCCGCTATGCGTCGTTTCTTGTTTTGCTGCGCCATTTCGAGCGTGTCGCCGGGGCGTTCGAAGAAGGCGCAGGAGTACTGGCGGTCTGCATCGAGAAACAGATCGTACAGCGCACCCGAGAGGTCATAATGATGGGCTACATTTTGACGAGCCCTCGTGCGGCCGTTGCCCTGGATCAACCGGCGGGCGAGGAAGCGCGCGTGCGCAAGCCACTCGAGATAGCCGCCGCCGAAACCCGTCTTCATGTTGCGGGCCAGAAGCTCGAGCAGGCCGGCGATGTCGCCCTGCTCCATCGTCAGCCGGCCATCCATGTAGGCTTCGCCCAGGTTCAATTGGGGATTTCGCACCAGGTCCCATGCAACCCTTCGGTCCTGCAGCCTGATTGCGATCGGCGCCGCGGTGACGTCGCCGATGTCGTGGGTCCGGCCGTCCGGGGCGATGACCTGCAGATGACCTTCGCGAATGATGCGGCGCATGAGGCCGAGCAGCAGCGGTGTCATTCCTTGCTCCTGCAGGACGGGGCGGCCGACAGGCTGGCCTGCCGGCCTTCCTGGTTTCAGGTTGCCTTGATGGCGATCTTCCGGATCTCCTTGCGGACACCGGCGGGTTTTGCGATGTGAAGCTTCAGGACACCCTTCTCGAAGCTTGCTTCCACTTTTGCCGTGTCGACTTCAAAG
Source organism: Micropepsaceae bacterium (assembly GCA_044351125.1). Taxonomy (GTDB): domain Bacteria; phylum Pseudomonadota; class Alphaproteobacteria; order Micropepsales; family Micropepsaceae; genus SZUA-430. The sequence continues at coordinate 153 of JBILGJ010000367.1, read as the reverse complement.
GGAAGCTGCAACGAGCGCGAGAAGGCGCCATAGCTGCGCTCGGCGCAGACATAGTCCTTCTCCTTGACCTGCTTCTCGGACTTCTTCTCGCCCCGGATTGTCAGCATGTCGGTCGATGCCGAGATGTCGATGTCCTTTGGATCGACGCCGGGC
>JBILGJ010000063.1:0-10372 GCA_044351125.1 Micropepsaceae bacterium | reverse complement strand
TGCCTGCTTGGCTGGCCGACCCAGCCTTTTCTGTACGACCGTCTTCGCGGAACGCATCCTGGTAGACAGAGTCACGCACGAAGCCGACGATGTCGTCGCCCTTCCAGACCGTGTCACGCAGGAGGTCGGTCATCTTCTCGAGGTCGGTCGCATAGCCCTCGACCCTGTTGCGAAGGAACACCCGGCCGCCGCACAGCGGCGCATAGGGCATCTTGCTGGCACGGGCCGCCGCAAGCGCCGGCTGCGCACCGCCCCAGAGGTCACAGCGCGTTTCGGTCCCGCCGGAAGAAACGACAAGCGCACCGCCGCCATCCGCGGAGAGCTTGAACAGCTGTGACCGGCGCAAAGGGTTCTCGAGGTGATAATGATCCCGCGGCCGCCCAGAGCCCCAGTCAAACGCCAGCACATGCCAGGCATTCACGCGCGGATTGATGCTGGTCAGCGCCGCAAGGCCCGACCGGCCCGCGGCGTCGGATACCGGGACCGTTTCCGAACGCCGGAACTGCTGCAGCTCGAGCGCCGTCTTCGGCCTCGCCGCCTCATACTGCTCGCGCAGCTCCGGATCGACAGGTGCATCAGCCACCACAGGAGTATCCGCCGGCAGCTGCGGTGTCACCGGAGCCTCGACAGGCTGAACCAATGGAACGACGGCAGGCCCGTTCACCACCGGCGCAACGGCCACCGCAGGCGGCATCGGATTGCGATGCGTGGCGACGGCCCCGTCGAGGTACGCAATGCACCCCAGTACCGTCACCAGCAGCAGCAACACGGCCACGTCTGTCAGAATGCGATCCGGTCTCGCGTCCATCCCCCTCGCCACCCCCATGGCGATGACGGATCATTTGCATGTTTTGGGCGCAAGGCAACATGGTTGATGGGGGACCCCTGTCACAACACCACACATGAATCCGTCCGGTTTCCCCGGACAGGCGAAACCACCCCCTCCCCAGTCGCCGCAACGGAGAGAAGGGAACGTGACGAACGAACACCCGCCATCCCTTCCAGCCCCCCGCGCCGCATGCGAGCATCCACAATTCGGCTTAGGGGCCCTTTCATGATTTCCTTCATCCTGCGCGTTCTCGGCGGCGTTCTCGCCTTGATCCTCATCGCGTACATCGCCAACGCGTCGTTCTGGAGCAGCTTCAGGGCTGACCCCGTGCTCCTCGCCCATCGCGGCATGGCGCAGACCTACCACCGCGAGGATCTCGAACGCGACACCTGTACCGCCACGCGCATCGATGAACCCGACCACCCCTATCTCGAGAACACCATCGCCTCGATGCGCGCCGCATTCGCAATGGGCGCGGATATCGTCGAACTCGACATTCATCCGACCACGGACGGTCAGTTCGCCGTCTTCCATGACTGGGAGCTGGAGTGCCGCACCGAGGGCAAGGGCGTGACGCGCGAGCAGGCCATGAGCTACCTGAAAACGCTCGACCTCGGTTACGGCTACACGGCGGATGGCGGCAAGACATTCCCATTCCGTGGCATGGGGGTCGGACTGATGCCCACGCTGGACGAAGTATTGCAGGTATTCCCGGACCGCCGCTTCCTGATCAACGTGAAAAGCCGCGACCCCAGCGAGGGTGAACGCCTCGCAGCACGCCTCTTGCAACTGACCGAAAGCCAGCGCGCACTTCTGTCAGTCTATGGAGGCCACGAACCTGTAAGTGTCGTGCGGGAGCGCATCCCGGGCTTCATCGCCATGTCGAAGCAGACACTCAAGGATTGCCTGCTCGGCTACATCGCCACCGGATGGCTCGGACTGCAGCCGGAAGCCTGCCGCAACTCGATCGTGCTGGTACCTTCAAACATCGCCCCTGCGCTCTGGGGATGGCCCAACAGGTTCTTCGAGCGCATGCACGCCGTCAACACGCAGGTCTTCATCGCCGGCCCGGTCGACACGTCACTGAAGCAGTCGGACTCATCGGGCATTGATACGCTGGAACAGGTCCGGACGATCCCGCGGGATTTCTCCGGCGGGATCTGGACCAATCGCATCGACCGTGTCGGCGCTCATTTCGGCAGGCCCCGCTCACGCTGAACCTTTACTCGGCGTCAGCCACGCATCCGGCACATCATGAAGGCCGGGATCAGTTCGTCTGCCATGCGTTTCTGCGCGTCGCCAAGCTTGCCATAGAGCTCGCGGATCACGCCGTGCATCGTCTTCATCGAGGCAACGCGCTCTTCCATCATGCGCTCCTGCCGGTCCATGCGCTCGGAAAGAGAAGGATGCGCCGGCATGCCCATTGACCCGCCCGCGCCAGGCTTGCCGTGCATCTTGTGACCACCACCCGACGGACGCATGGCGCCAAAGGCTTCACCAAAGCTCTCGAAGGCCGCCGACTGCGCCGGGGTGATCTTGAGCTCTGCCCTGAGGAAGGCCAGCGTCCCGGCCATGTGATGCCCCGAGCCGACAATGTGGCAGACGTCTCCGGGACCACGATGGGCACCCATCATCTCCCCGTCCATCATGTCATGCCCCATCGCCTCCGGTTCGCCGGCCAGCACCGAACCGCTGATCAGCAGGGCACAGGCCGCAACTGCAAGTCTCTTCATCGTCAACACTCCGTGGATGGGAGAAATCCTAGGCAAGCCCGCCATGAAGGCCATTGATCCTGATCAAGGACGTGCGCACGAAAAGAAGCAGGATGGAACCGCAGGTCCCGGCAGGCGGCACCATCACGACCCGTGCCGGACGACAGCAGAGGGAGAGGTGTCACATGCGCAAGCTGTCAGACATGGTGTTCCATCAGCGGCCGGTCACGATGCGGCCATCGGAGACGGCGCAGTCGGCCTGTGAACGCATGCGCGACGCGCGCGTGGGCTCGATCCTGATCACCGACGAACACGGCACGCTTGTCGGGATCTTCACGGGGCGCGACGCGGTCTGCCGGGTGGTGGCAGCCGGCCGCATCCCCGAGCACACCCGCCTGTCCGAGGTGATGACCCCGAAGCCGACCACGCTCACGCCCAACAAGAACGCCCTCGACGCACTGCGCACCATGTGGGACGGCGGCTTCCGTCACATTCCCGTGGTCGAGCATGGACGATTGCTCGGCGTGATTTCCAGGGGCGACTTCCGCGCCGACGAGAGCACCCGGCTCGAGGACGAACGCGACTTCTGGGAACACATGCGCTAGGCCGCACACAGCGCCATTTTTCCATGACCGCACAGGGGAAATCACCGCCGCCCCCGACCTTCCCTGTCGAGGCGCAATGGGCTAAGAAAGACCATGCGCAAAATCCCCATGGCTCTCGGACTTCTGGCCGCACTGGCCGCCGCCCCCGTGGCGCACGCCCACCCGCACGTCTTCATCGACATGCGCTCCGCGGTCAGTTTCAACGCGGCCGGCCACGTCGATGCGATCGGCATCTCCTGGACCTTTGACGAATTCTACTCCCAGTTCACCACCGACGGCCTCGACACCAACGGGAACGGCAAGTTCGACCCGGCGGAGCTCCAGACCCTCGCAAACAGCTTTGCGAAGAACCTGAAGGAGTTCCGTCACTTCACCTTCATCGAGATCGACGGCCGGCTGATCGACAACCCGACACCGGCAAACGCCCGCGCCATTGTCAAGGACGGGCAACTGACCTTCGCCTTCCGCCTGCCGCTCGCCAAGCCCGTGGATCCGGCACGCACCAAGATCCGCTTCACAAGCATAGATCCCTCCTACTACGTCGACATCAGCCCGGCAGCAGCGACACCCGTCTCCATGGTCGGGGCGCCGAAGAACTGCACGCACGCGCTCGCACGCGTCGATTCCACGGGGCCGGGCGGCTACAACCTGTCGACCAGCATCCGGATGACCGCCCCGGCCGATGACGTCCTCAACAGCACCAATGCCGCCGTGGTGGAGGTCTCATGCAAGGGCTGAGGATGGTTCCTGCATGGCTGCTGTTCGCGCTCCTCGCCGTGTTCGCGATGATGCCGGCCGTGGCGCATGCAAGCGCGCCGGCAGGCGATGCATCCTGGTGGTCGGGCCTGCTTGCGTGGCTGCAGCAGACCCAGAGTGACCTCTGGCGCGGTCTCGCCAAGGCCATTCGCGCGGTCAAGGAAGAAGGCTCCATCGCAGCCGGAGCCTGGCTCATCGGATTGTCGTTCTTCTATGGCGTCGTGCACGCCGCAGGCCCCGGACACGGCAAGGCCATCATTTCCGCCTATCTTGTGGGCAACGAAAGCGCCGTGCGGCGAGGCATCGGCCTGTCGCTGCTCTCGGCTGCAGCGCAGGGCCTGACCGCGATCCTGCTGGTCTCGATCCTTGCAGCACTCCTCGGCTTCATCAGCCGCGACGTGGCAGGCGTTGCAACCTGGCTCGAGTCGGCGAGCGCCTTTCTCATCGTGGGGATCGGAGCGTGGCTCATCGCAAGAACGGTCCAGATCCTGCTGCACAGGAGACAGCAGGCGCCCACGGGCTCACCGGTCCTCGTGGCTGCGCCGTCCGTCACAACGCAACCGGCACAGGCCGCCCCTGCGCATCACCACCACCACCACCATCAACACGACCACGCCCACGCACCGCAGGCATGCAGCGAAGCCGACAAGCGCGATCACGCACATCAGCACGGGCCACACCATCATCATCACCATGCCTGCCAGCACGATGGCCATCACCACGGCCATGCACACGCCGTCGTGACGCCGGACCAGGCCAAGGGCTGGCGCGAGGGGCTCGCCATCGTTGCCGCGATCGGCGCGAGGCCCTGCATGGGCGCCATCTTTGTCCTGCTCTTCGCACTCGCACAGGGCGTCTTCATGCTTGGCGTTCTTGGCACGGCTGCGATGTCGCTGGGGACCGGCATCACCGTGGCCGTCCTGGCCGCGCTGGCCTCAGGCGCCCGCGCAACGGCCCTGAAGGTTGCAGGCTCCATGGATGGGTGGCTGGACACGGCCTATCACACCCTCAGCCTTCTGGGCGGCCTTGCTCTCGTCCTCCTCGGCATCGCGCTTGCCTTCCAGCCCCCGTCTGCGTTCCCTGGCGCAAACTGACTGCGCGGCCATGCGAACCGGTTGATCCCCCCGGCTGCATCGGGGCATGATCCCCTGCATCTTCATCATGCAACGCCGGAAGGAACCCCCTGACATGTATCCGAAGTTCAACGACATCTTCTCCGTCCGCGGCAAGGTCGCGCTTGTTACCGGCGGTTCGCGCGGCATCGGCGAGATGATCGCGGCAGGCTTCCTCGCAGGCGGTGCCAAGGTCTACATCTCGGCCCGCAAGGCCGCCGCCTGTGACGAGACGGCAAGAAAGCTCTCGGAAGCCTACAAGGGCGAATGCATTTCCCTGCCAGCCGACCTGTCGCAGATCGATGGCGTAAAATCGCTGGCCGAGCGTTTGTCCGCCCGCGAAAGCAAGCTCGACGTCCTCATCAACAACGCAGGCGTGGCCTGGGGCGCACCCCTCGACGACTTCCCGGAGGTCGGCTGGGACAAGGTCATGGACACGAACGTCAAGGGCGTCTTCTTCACGACCCAGAAAATGCTGCCGCTCCTGCGCAAGGCCGCCACAGCCGAAAACCCCGCCCGCGTGATCAACATCGGCTCCATCGATGGGCTGAAATCCGCTGTGTTCTCGACCTTCTCCTACGGCGCATCCAAGGCCGCCGTACACCACCTCACGCGGTTCCTCGCAGCACATCTGACGAAGGAACACATCCTTTGCAACAACATCGCACCAGGCCCCTTCCCGACGTGGATGCTCTCGACCGGTGTCGGTTTCGGAGGCAAGACCGATGAAGTGGACTGGGATGTGATCGGCAAGAACAATCCGTCGGGCCGCGTCGGCACGCCCGAAGACATCGCAGGCCTCGCCATCTTCCTGTCCTCGCGCGCAGGCCAGTACATTGTGGGCCAGACGATCGCCTGCGACGGCGGCGTGGTCGGCGTATCCTGAGCGGACGGGTTCGTTAACCCTGCCCAATCAACAAGATGTGATAAGCCGGCGCGCAGGCGTCGGCTTGTTGCGTTTGACGCGCATGCATACTTTCCCGCAACGCTTTGACCAAAGGGGACTGACCATGCAAGGCACCGACATCTTCGCACCGCGGACGGAAAACCACCGGCGCACATGGACACTGGCGACTGTCGCCCTGATGGTGGCCTTTCTGCTGGTCGGCACCCTCGCCGCTATCCCGCTGTGGAACCTCTCGGGTCTCGGCGCACCCTTGACCTTTGACCCAGCCATCGATGCAAAGACCAGCACGCCCTACCGCGAGGCTTTCGGCATCGGTGCAAGCTTCGCGCTGGCGCTGATCCCCCTGTTCCTGTGGATCTGGTTCTTCGAACGCGGTCGCCTCGACGCCATTGGCCTGCGCAGCAACCCGATCAGCCCTTTCTTTGGCGGATTCTTCGGTGGCCTCGCAAGCGTGTCCATCGTGATCCTGGCCATCACCTTGCTTGGTGGCTACAGCGTCGAGGCAACGGGCGCATGGCAGGCACCATCCATGGCAAGCCTCGCGCCCATTGCAGCCTTTGGCCTTGCCTTCATCCTGCAGGGCTCAACAGAAGAGATCTTTGTACGCGGCTGGATCATGCAGATCGCATCTTCCCGTTATGGCGTCACGGCTGGCATCATCTTCAGCACGCTCGTCTTCAGCGTCCTGCATGGCGGCAACATCGAACCCTCGGCTGAACTTGTCGTCGCCCTGCTGAACATCGTGCTCGTTGGCGCGTTCCTGGCCATCTGGGCCATCAACCAGGGACACCTCTGGGGTGTCTGCGGCTGGCATGCCTCATGGAACTGGCTCATGTCGACAGGCTTTGGCCTTGAAGTCAGCGGTATCAAGCTCGACACCGGCGCCCTCATCGTCGACCTGGCCAGCATGTCTTCCGTCCCGTGGTGGATCACAGGGGGCAAGTTCGGTCCCGAGGCCAGCCTCGTGACAACGGCCTTTCTGGCCGTGGCCTGCGCCTGGGCCCTCGCGCGCGTCAAACGCGCAGGCTGATGCAGGTCAGGCCGTCACACCGTTCCGGCGCTCATCCAGCTTGCGCCGGATCTCGGCATGGACAGCGCGCGTGATCCCGTAACGCCGGATCATCAGGATCGGGAAGACATGCAGCAGCGGCAGGCATAGCCCCACGATCAAGCCCAGCCGCCATATCGTGTCGCTGGGCACGCTGGCCGGATCGGCGCCTGTCGGCAGGCCGATCAGGCTCAGGATCACGCCACCGAACAGGATGCCCAGGCCCGACGTGGCCTTGATGCAGAAAACGACCGCCGCATTGAACATCGCCTCCTGGCGGTGGCCCGTCTCGAGTTCGTGCTGGTCCAGGATGTCGGCGATAAGCGACGCACCGATGACACCCCGGATAACTTCCATCGCCGCAAAGAGCATGCCATCGAGGATGAGTATCCACAGCAGCAGCGCACTCCCGTTCTCGGGCAGCACACCAAGAAACCGGAGCACAACCACAATCAACCCGGCAAACAGGCTCATCGACGCGCTCATCAGCAGGATGTATTTCTTGTCGATACGCCGCTGCAAGAGCGCCACCAGCGGAAACGCCAGCAGCGCACCCACGCCGATTAGTGCAAACCAGCGCAACTCCGCCGATGTCAGACCCCAGAAATACGTGGACATGTAGATGCCCATGTTCACCGTCGTCCCGCTGATCGCAGACGACACCAGCACGATCATGAAGAACAAGCGGAACTGATCATTGCCAAGCCCGCGCCTGAATTCCTCCAGCGTCCGCGACAGGCTTGCCCCGCCACCAGACCCCGAGGGCTGACGCAGGAACGGGATTTGCTTCCACGTCAGCAACGTCGTCGCAAGCGCGCCCGCTGTCATGATCACCGCCCCGATCAGCGCCATCGCGGGATAGTTCGCCGGATTGAGCTGCCCGACAGGGTGATCGGGCGTATTCGCCATCACAAGTCCGAACGAGATGAACGGAAAGAGCACGCCAATGAACCAGCCCATGGCATAGCGCCAGGCCATCACCGACGTGCGCTCGTGATAGTCATCCGACAACTCGGCCGCGATCGCCGCCCACGGAACGAAATAGACCGACAGGAACACCCGCGTCAGCACCATGAACCCGGTCAGCCACCAGAAAAGCTGCATGTGGGAAAGGCCCACCGGCGGCGCGAACACAAAATAGAAGCAGACGCCAAGCGGAACCGCCCCCGCAAGCATCAGGGGATGCCTGCGCCCCCAGCGCGAGCGCAGATTGTCAGAGATCGACCCGATCCACGGATCGCTGATCGCATCGATGATGATCGAAAGGCTGAGCGCCAGCGACACCAGAAGCGCGTCCACGCCCATGATCTGGCTGTAATAGAGCAGCACGAACGTCTGGAAGACCCAGTTCTTGATCGTATCGGGAAAGGCGCCGATACCCTGGGCCAGCTTGACGCCCAGAGGCAGCTTTCCCGTGCGCTCCTGCCGTGTATAGGCCGGCATGGTCATCGCGTCCCTCCCAGGCTGCGGCCAAGGCGAACCGCCCGTTTCCGAGGCGTCAGCATTCCCCGATTGCAAGGCAACATGCAAACTGAAATACAGGTCGGATTACGCAATCGAGTGACAGGAGAACCGCCATGGCCTCAGGCCCCAAGACACCGATGACCTTCGGCTTCAACCCGATGGACGAGCTCAACGACCTGCGCATGTCCGAAAGCGCGATGCCCCTGCTTGAAAAGGTCCGCGCCTTCGTGAAGGACGTCGTCAACCCGATGTCGGAAAAGTTCCACGCGCTGGGCGAAGGCCGCGCCGACCGCTGGAGCTATGCGCCCGGCCAGCTCGAACTCCTTGACGGCGCCAAGGCCGAAGCCCGCCGCCGCGGTCTTTGGAACTTCTTCTTGCCTGACGCCGGCACCGGCGAAGGCCTGAAGAACCTCGACTACGCCTATATCGGCTTCGAGCTGGGCAAGAACCCGCTCGCCTCCGAATGTATGAACTGCTCGGCCCCCGACACCGGCAACATGGAAGTGCTGGAACGCGTCGGCACGCCCGAGCAGAAGGACCGCTGGCTGAAGCCGCTGCTGGCCGGCGAGATCCGCTCGGCCTTCGCCATGACTGAGCCCGACCGCGCCTCCTCGGACGCCCGCAACATTGGCATGCGCGCCGTTGCCGAGGGCAACGAGTGGGTGATCAACGGCGAGAAGTTTTACATCTCCGGCGCCGGCGACCCGCGTTGCAAGATCATGATCGCCATGGTCCAGACGAACCCCGATGCACCCACCCACCGCCAGCAGTCGCAGATCCTGGTTCCCATGGATGCCCCCGGCGTCAAGGTGCTGGGTCCCATGCTGGTCTTCGGCGAGGACGACGCTCCACACGGCCACATGCACATCCGCTTCACCAATGTGCGCGTGCCAAAGGAAAATATTCTTCTGGGCGAAGGCCGCGGCTTCGAGATTTCGCAGCTGCGCCTGGGCCCCGGCCGCATCCATCACTGCATGCGCTCGATCGGCCAGGCCGAACGCGCGCTCGACCTCATGATCCAGCGCGGCGTCTCGCGCCAAGCCTTCGGCCGCTCGCTGGCGACCCTCGGCGGCAACATCGAGATCATCTCCCGCGCCCGCATCGACATCGAAGCCATGCGCCTCATGGTACTGAAGGCGGCAAAGGCAATGGACACGCTGGGTAACCGCGAGGCGCGGATCTGGCTGCACATGGTCAAGGCCATGGTGCCCGAGCGTGTGTGCGAGATCATCGACCAGGCCATCCAGATGCACGGCGCCGCTGGCGTCTCGCAGTGGACCCCGCTCGCCCGCATGTACACCGGCATGCGCACCCTGCGCATCGCCGACGGCCCGGACGAAGTGCACCACCTCGTGGTGGGCCGCAACGAAATCGGCCGCTTCGCCGCACAAGGCGAAGACCCGACATCGGCGGCTGTCTGGCGCCGCTGAGGCGCCCCCCTTCCCCTGAAGGGGGAAGAGAACCAACGTGCCCGCCTCTTCCCCCTTCAGGGGGAAGTCCCTGCAGCGCGAAGCGCTGCAGGGGAAGGGGGCCCCTCCACGATATGCTTTTACAATCATATCATTGACGACCCCCTTCGCCCTCCGCTGAACTCTGCGGATGAGCAATGACACGACCCGAGAACGCGCACGCAGCCTGCGCCAGCAAATGCCGGCAGCCGAACGGATCCTGTGGAGCTGCCTTCGTCGCGGACGAATGGACGGCCTGCACTTCCGCCGGCAACATCCCATTGGACCCTTCATCGCCGACTTTGCCTGCCGAAAGCAGCGGTTGACGATTGAAGTCGATGGGGCCACCCACTGGACCGACACACAGCGCGCCTATGATCGTCGGCGAACCGCGTACATCACACGCGCGGGTTGGAGATAGTTGCGGGTGACAAACGATGATGTCTACACCTGCATGGACAGGGTACTCGAGCACATCTGGAATGAGGCGA
>JBILGJ010000366.1:0-3112 GCA_044351125.1 Micropepsaceae bacterium | reverse complement strand
GGACTCACCTGTAAGTTTTGAAAGTCCGAACAGGTCCTCCGGAGCCAGCGGATTGACGGCAATCATGGCGTCTTCGCGCGCCTCGGGACTGTGCACGTACACGCGGGTACTCGACAGGTAGACCAGGCTGCTGAAGTCGCATGTCTCAAGCACCCGACGCAGAAGCCCCACATGGGCCTGCACCGTGTCGAACGGGCGCGTGCGAAAATCAGCCGTCAGGCCGGCACAATAGACTAGGCTGTCGAACGTGCGGCTGCGCATCTCTGCCACAAGGGGCTCTTCCTCCCTGTTTGCAGGAAGAAAGACATCGTGGCCGACCGCACGTGCATGCGTGGCCACGGCATGGCCAATGAACCCGCGGCCTCCGATGATGCCCAGCCGAGCCATGCCTCAACCCGGCTGGTGCAGGGCCGACAGGCGGTGACGCAGCAGTTTCGGGCTCAAGCCCGGTCGAAGCACCGCCCCCAGCTGCTTGACCCGATCGGGCCGCTTGGTCGCGAAAAGATTGAACCCGTGCGCAGGGCCTTCAAGATAGCAACCCTCCAGCGGCACAAGCTCGATGGGACCCGGTCGCATTTGAACGTTCGCCTGGTAATCACGCAGCGCGAACACCTCATAGCCGCGATCAAGCAGCAGCTTGACCGGCGGCGTTTGTGCAAGCCCGCGCGACCAGTCGACATAGCTCGAGTGGATCTCGAAGACGCAGTCCGGCGCGCGGCCCGGACCATCCTCCAGGAAGCGGCGCGCACCCTGCAGCGCGTGCAGTTCGCCTCCCTCGATGTCCAGCATGATGAGATCGACACCCGATATGGCGTTTGCGCCGGCCCACGTCTCGATCGAAGTGACCGGGAAGGACTGAGCCGTTGCCTGCGTCACCCACTGGGGTGCCGCATGTGAATCGTCGCCAACCAGTTCGATGTGCCCCGGGCGGTCCCAGAGCCCCATCGCGTTGACGTGGACATTGGCAAGGTTGTTCTGCCGTGCATTCAGCCGCAGCGCATCCAGCTGGATCGGATTCACCTCGAAGCAATGGACATGTCCGCCGGCAGCCGCGATCGAATGCGCAACAGGAACCGCCTGGTCACCCGCATAGGCGCCGCCAAACACAACCGTCTTGGCGCCGACCGCAAGCGCCAGCAGCAACCGCAGCGTCTGGGGTTCCCAGACATGATGGAGCGGGGCATCTGCCATCGCGAATTCGCGTGCGATCTTCGAGCGATAGGGCATTGTGAACACGATGCCCGACGTCAGCGTGCGCGTCACCGCAGGCACGTGAAGGTGCAGGGCGTCCGCGATGGGACCCGTTGTGGTCTCGCGCACATCGACCCCGTCGGGCTGGTTCCGCTTCTCCCAGGCTGATAGCGCCTGCAGGATGGCGGCTCGCGCGGCATCGTCCCTGCCCACGTCGCCGAGCAGGGGGGAAAGAGGGTGTGTTGCTGTGTCTGTCATGGCCTGAGGCATTCCTGAATGAGCGCCGACCCTATTGAAGCCGGTCGCGCCGCTCAAGGGCCGCTAGTCGTACTTTTTGGTGGCCGAGACAGGTCGTTCGCCAAGCATCAGCCGCCAGCGGGCATTCATTATCTTCACCCAGCGATAGGTCTTGTCTGCATAGAGCCAGAGAAAAGCGCGGGAAAGCCCCGACCCCGCCCCGGCAGCAGCAAGATCCTCCCGGCGGCGCAGGCAATACGCGAGGAAGTCGTCCCGCAGTGTCTGCATCATGCCCGGGTCGAGAACATGCTGTTTCTTTGGATCTTCGGGATGCTCGACGAAGTCCTGGTAGAACGTGGTGTTCGTCGTGCCGACAACCCGGAACGAAGCAAGGAAAGGGAAGAGCACGAGGTGGTCAAACCCATTCGTGTGCGGGTAACCATCCAGCACCCGCGCGAGCTCGGCGCGCAGTTCAGCCGTGCGGAACATGCCGTAGATCCACGTGGCCCTCGCCCCCCGCAGCAAGCGCATGCGGTAGAGTGCCTCAGGCTCCCAGGCACGGCGATTTGGAAACCTGACGAGCGGTCGATTGCGCTTCAGCAGCCGAACCTGCCCCACCGCAAGGTCGGCATTCGGGTTTGCATCCAGCAGGCCCGCGAGTTCGGAAACGAAGTTAATGTCGGTCGTGTCGTCGAAGGCGCGCCAGAAGAAATAGGGCGTGTCGGCCATCGCAAGCACGTCGACAAAATTTTGCAGCGCGCCCTTGTTCTGTGGCTGGCGTCGATAGGTAAACCGCGGATCCCGTTCCGCAAAGCGCTGGGCGATCGCGCCGGTCTCGTCCGTCGACGCGTTATCCAGCACAATGACCTGGAAGTCCGGATACGTTTGGTCCGCTAGATTCTGGAGCGCCTTCTCAAGTAGAATCGCCGCATTGCGTACTGGCACGCCAATCGTTACGCGCGTCATTCCGTGAAGGCCCCTGCCTCAACCATGGGGGATATATGCTATGCGGATGATTGGCAGTCAAACAACCGTTAACTATCGGGCCTGAGCGATCATGAAGTGCGTAATTCTGGCTGGTGGTCTTGGGACCCGCATCTCCGAGGAAACCGGACTGCGCCCCAAGCCGATGATCGAGATCGGCGGCCAGCCGATCCTCTGGCATATCCTCAAGATCTACGCAGCCCACGGTGTCGATGATTTCATCATCTGCGCCGGCTACAAGGGCCACATGATCAAGGAGTACTTCGCAAATTACAGGCTCCACCGTTCCGACGTGACGGTCGACCTCGCGAGTGGTCATGTCACCTACCATGCCAGCAATGCCGAGCCCTGGAAGGTCACGATCGTCGACACGGGCGAGGATACGATGACCGGCGGCCGCGTGCGGCGCGTCCGCGACTACCTGAACCCGGGCGAGCCCTTCTGCATGACTTACGGGGACGGAGTGAGCGACATCGACATTCGCGCCGAGATCGCCTTCCACAAGGCCCATGGGCGCGATGCGACCGTGGCAGCGGTCGTTCCGCCCGGCCGCTATGGGGCTCTCGAACTTCAGGGCGATGCCGTGCGCAACTTCGTCGAGAAGCCGCCGGGCGACAACGCGCTGATCAATGGTGGGTTCTTCGTGCTGCATCCGCGCGTCATCGACCGCATCGCCGGCGACGCCACCACCTGGGAGCAG
>JBILGJ010000365.1:0-3115 GCA_044351125.1 Micropepsaceae bacterium | reverse complement strand
GCCTGCCATCGACGCCACAGATGATCTGGGCCGTGGCCGGCGTGCTCGTGTTCCTGGGCATCTATGTCGTCGGCATCGGCATGCAAGGCGTGTGGCTGGTGGTTCTTGCAACGGTGGCCCTTCTCCTGTCGTTCGGGCTGGCTTTCACGGACAGCAACTGGCTTGTCATTGCTATCTACGCGTCAGCCATGATCTGTGAGTTGCGGCCGCAGCGACAGGCGGTGGTTGGGCTCGCTCTTTTTGCCCTTGCCGCCGTGGCTGTCTCGCTCGGCCTGCAACAGCAGATCTTGTTCTGGGCGCCCGGCGTGCTGATGATGGTGATGGTGGGTGCGTCCGTGGTTTCCCGCAACGCGCTTGAGGACAAGAACGAGGCCCTCGCGACGGCCCAGGATGAAGTCCGGCAGATGGCAGCCGTGGCCGAGCGTGAGCGTATCGGACGCGACCTGCACGATCTCCTCGGACGGACCCTGACCCTGATTGCAATCAAGGCCGAGCTTGCGGCCAAGCTGTCGTCGCGTGATGCGGCCCGTGCGGAAGCCGAGATGCGCGAGGTCTCCGCCGCGGCGCGCGAGGCGCTGGCCGAGGTTCGAGCGGCCGTCGCCGGCATGACGGGGGCGAGCCTTGCCCGTGAACTTGCAAGTGCGCGCAGTGCGCTTGGTGCTGCCGGGATTGGCTGCGAGATCGAGGGGGATGCAGACCAGGTCGAGCGGGGTGACGGTGCGGTCCTTGCCATGACCCTGCGCGAAGCCATCACCAATGTCATCCGTCATTCCGGGGCGCGGTCCTGCCGCATCGGACTGACCCGCGACGCCGGCATGCTCGAGCTTGCAGTCCATGACGATGGCGATGGCGCGGGTTTGCGCGAGGGTGGCGGGCTTGGTGGCGTGCGCTCGCGGCTTGCTGCTGCGGGCGGTGTTTTGATCGTCAGCGGCGATGCGGCGGGCACGCGCCTTGTGGCTCGTCTGCCGACGGGCCAAGCTTCATGATCAGGATCGTCATTGCCGAGGATCAGGCGCTGGTGCTCGGTGCTCTTGCAGCGCTGCTGGCCCTCGAGGGCGACATCGATGTCGTGGCGCGCGCGGGCGACGGGGAGGCCGCGCTCGAGGCTGTGCGCGCGCACAAGCCCGACGTGCTGCTGTCGGACATCGAAATGCCGGGCCTGTCCGGGCTGGACGTTGCCGAAGCCATCGCGCGGGAAGGGCTTGCGACCAAAGTCTGCATTGTCACGACCTTCGGCCGTGCAGGCTATCTGCGCCGAGCGATGGATGCCGGCGTGCGGGGGTATCTGCTGAAGGACGCGCCTTCTGAAATGCTGGCGGCAGCGATCCGGAAGGTTGCATCGGGCGGGCGGGCCATCGCACCCGAGCTGACCGAGGTGGCATGGGATGCTCCTGCCAATCCGCTGTCGGAGCGCGAGCGTGATGTGCTTCGCCTTGCCGACGAGGGGCGCTCGAACAAGGAGATAGCGCGGCTGCTCGACCTGTCGCCCGGCACGGTGCGCAACTACCTGTCGGAGGCGTCCTCGAAGCTTGGTGCGGCCAGCCGCATCGAGGCCGGTCGCATGGCAAGGGAGCGTGGCTGGCTGTGACCCGCCGGGTATGACGTTTGTCATCCTGCGGCGTTGACCGTCTTCACTGCCGCGCCCGCAATACTTACAGCACCATCGGTTCATCAACAGGAGGACTCTGATGAGCCGAAAAACTGGAAGACGGATTACCGTATTTGTTGTGCTGCTCGTGGCTGCTGCGGCTGCGTTCCAGTTTCTTGTCCCGGCGAATTTCTTCATGCCCGAGATGGAAGTCAGGGATCCTGGTCCGACGGGTGTGCGTGTCGAGCGTGACGGGCTGTTCGGGAACTATTTTCCGGCAAAGGGCGCGGGGCCGCATCCCGCGGTCCTGCTGCTGGGTGGATCCGAGGGTGGCCTGAGCGGTGGCGTGTGGCAGATGGCACTCGCCCTCCAGGCCGAGGGGTTCAGCGTGCTGCAGCTTGGCTATTTCGGTGTGCCGGGGACGCCGACAAGCCTGGAGCGCATACCGCTCGAGCGGTTCGATCGCGGCCTTGCGTGGCTTGCGGCGCAACCGGGCGTCGACGGGCAGCGACTGGCGCTGATGGGTGCGTCCAAGGGGGCTGAGGCGGTGCTGCTCGTGGCGTCGAGGAACCAGCGCCTGCGTGCTGTTGTTGCCGGCATGCCGACGAGCGTCGTCTGGAAGGGTATCAACTGGAGCCGTGGTGGCGAGAGTGAACATTCGTCGTGGATGAGCGATGGCAAGGAGCTTCCCACCATGCCGTACAGCCAGTGGAACATGGCGGAGGGGATCATCAGTGTCTATCGTTCGGTCGAGGATCCCGCCAAGCGTGCGCCGGCCGAGCGCGCGGCCATTCCGATCGAGCGGTCGCGGGCAAGTGTGATGCTGGTTTGTGGCGAGGCCGAGACCATGTGGCCTGCGTGTCCGATGTCACGTGCCCTTTCGGCCCGGGCCAGCAAGCGTGGGGGACCGCGGGTCGAGATCCTGTCCTATCGTGACGCTGGCCATTTCGTCTTCGGACCGCCTGTGCCGCGCACGAGCCCCTTCTACAACAGGCTCGACATGTTCGGCGGCACGGTCGAGGGCAATGCGGTGGCCCGTATCGACAGCTGGCCGCGCGTGATGACGTTCCTCAAGGCAGAGACGGCGGCGCGCTGAGCGCCGCCGCTGGCTTGCCTAGCGGGCGAATTCGAACTCGCCGGTCGATCCCTCGGCATTGTAGGTGCCCTTGATCGTCCGGCCGTTCGCGCTGACGCTGCCGCTGTAGCGAACCGAATGGGACACGCCGCCAGTGCCGTCATATTTTTTTACAAAGACGACATTGTTGCCGCTGACGGTGCCGTCGATGGTGGAGGTCAGGAAGAGGTTCTGCTTGGCGTCACCGATCGTGTTGAGTTCCACCATCCCGCCTGTCAGGCGCGTTCCGGACTGGACAAGATTGACGGCCAGGTTGTTGGCATCTTCGGTGTTCGTGCCGACGTAGCCTCCTTCCCAGCGGCCCGTCAGGTTCGAGGCGGACTGGGCGAGGGCGGTTCCCGCCGCGGCGAAAAGCAAGGCTGAAAAAAGGGTACGGCGCAACATCTGTCGTT
>JBILGJ010000062.1:0-10417 GCA_044351125.1 Micropepsaceae bacterium | reverse complement strand
ATGGCTGCCTCGATCGCTTCAACGGCCCGCGGCATATCCAGCACGCTGACCGGCAGGCCAAGGATGCGATACCGCGACACGTCTGCCCGCTCCTGCGTCATGCCGCCCCCCGGAACGCTGCCGGGTTCCGGCAATAGGCGTCATACGTCATGGCAATGCCTTCGCGCAGCGGGATCCGCGGCGTCCAGCCCATGGCCCGGATACGATCCGACTTGATCAGCTTCCGCGGCGTCCCGTCAGGCTTCGACGTGTCGTGGACAATGGCACCCGTGAAGCCCACGACATCGCAGACCATTTCGGCCAGCGCACGGATCGAAATGTCCGAGCCAAAGCCGATATTGATGTGTCCGTCACCGGAATAGCGCTCAAGCAATGCGAGGCAGGCATCGGCACAATCATCAACATGCAGGAACTCGCGCATGGGCTTGCCGGTGCCCCAGATCACCAGCTCACGCGCGCCGGACACCTTCGCATCATGAGCCTTGCGGATCAGCGCGGGCAGCACGTGCCCGGCCTTGATGTCGAAATTGTCGCCAAACCCATAAAGGTTGGTCGGCATGGCAGAAATGAAGTCGCTGCCGTGTTGCTGCCGATAGGCCTGGCACAGCTTGATGCCCGCGATCTTCGCAATCGCATACCACTGGTTGGTTGCCTCGAGCGGTCCCGTCAGCAGGGCTTCCTCGTCCATCGGTTGCGGCGCAAGCTTCGGATAGATGCAGCTCGACCCGAGGAACAGCAACTTGCGAACCGAAGCCCTGTGCGCCGCCTCGATGACATTGGCCTCGATCATCAGGTTGTCATAGAGGAACTCGACCGGATAGGAAGAATTGGCAAGGATGCCGCCGACACGGGCCGCCGCCAGCACGACGACATCAGGCCGATGCGCCATCATCCACGCACGGGTGCGCGCCTGGTCGCGCAGGTCCACCTCGGACCTGTTCACCGTGAGGATCTCGCATGGCGTCTTCTCAAGCCGCCGCACGACCGCAGATCCGACCATGCCTGCATGGCCAGCAACGAAAATCCGGCGTCCCTCGAGGGAAAAGATCGTCTCAGCGGTCATGGCTCACCTGCTCCGTTCCAAAGGCCTCGAGATCGGCCCGCACCATCTCGGCAACAAGCGCAGGGAACGTCGTGCTGTGCCGCCAGCCCAATTGCCTGTGCGCCTTGCGTGGATCGCCCAGCAGCAGCTCAACCTCGGTCGGCCGGAAATAGCGCCGGTCGATCTCGACAAGCACACGGCCCGTCTTGCGATCGCGCCCAACCTCGTCCTGGCCCTTTCCCGACCATTCGATCCCGATTCCGGCCTCGCGGAAGGCAAGCTCCGTGAATTCCCGCACGGCGTGCGTCTCGCCCGTCGCCAGCACATAGTCGTCTGGCTTGTCTTGCTGAAGCATCATCCACATGCCCTGAACATAGTCACGCGCATGCCCCCAGTCACGCTTGGCATCGAGGTTGCCCAGATAGAGCTTGTCCTGCACGCCATTCACGATGGCAGCCACGGCACGCGTGATCTTGCGCGTGACGAATGTCTCGCCGCGGATAGGGCTTTCATGGTTGAACAGGATGCCGTTCGAGGCGTGCATCCCATAGGCCTCGCGGTAATTCACGACCATCCAGTAGGCATAGAGCTTCGCCGCCGCATAGGGGCTGCGCGGATAGAAGGGTGTCGTCTCGGACTGCGGCACTTCACGCGCCTTGCCGTAGAGCTCGGACGTGGACGCCTGGTAAAACCGCGTCTTGGCCCCAAGGCCAAGCAACCGGATGGCTTCGAGCAGCCGCAGCGGCCCCATCGCGTCGGCATTGGCAGTATACTCCGCCGTCTCGAAGCTGACTTGCACATGCGATTGTGCGGCCAGGTTGTAGATCTCATCGGGCTGTGTCTGCTGCACGATACGGATCAGGTTCGTGGCATCCGTCATGTCACCATGATGCAGGATGAGCCTCGGATCCTCCTCATGCGGATCCTGATAGAGGTGCTCGATCCGACCCGTATTGAACGAGGACGACCGGCGCTTGATCCCGTGCACGATATAGCCCTTCTCGAGCAGAAGTTCGGCAAGATAGGCGCCGTCCTGGCCAGTGATGCCCGTGACCAGCGCAACCTTGCCGGTTGTGGGGTGGCTGTAGCGACTGGGGTTCATCTGTCTGTTTCCGTCTGGATGGGGGATGGGGCAGGCATCATCAATGGGCATTCCGCTGCCGGAATACTTCAACTGCGGTCAAAAGAAGGATACGCACGTCAAGCATGAAGCTTGCATTCCGGGCATACCAGATGTCGTGGGCAACGCGGCGGCGCATCAGTTCCGGATCCGACGTCTCGCCGCGCAGGCCATTGACCTGCGCCCACCCCGTGATGCCAGGCTTCACATGCTGGCGGATCTCGTAATTCTCGATCAGCGTTGCATAGTACTTGTCATGCGCAACCGCATGGGGCCGCGGTCCCACCAGCGACATGTCCCCCCGGATCACATTCAGCAACTGTGGCAACTCGTCAATGCTCAGGCGCCGCAGCCAGCGGCCCACACGCGTGACCCGGCTGTCATTGGCCTGGGCCTGTCGGATCTCGGCGCCATTCTCGGCCACCGTCATGGTCCTGAACTTGAATATCGAAAACGGAACGCCGCGATATCCCAACCGGTCCTGCCGGAAGAAGACCGCTCCGCGCGTGTCGATCTTGATCGCCAGCGCCGTCAGGACCAGAAGCGGCGAAAGCACGACAAGGGCCATCGACGCGACAAAGACATCCATTCCGCGCTTGGCCAGGATCTGAAGCCGGCTCAACGGCGCACGCTGGGGCTCGACCGCGATGAGGCGGCCAATGCTGCGCAACGGAAAGTGCAGGTATTGTTCGATACTGGCCGACGGCACGACGCGCACGGCGCGCGGCACCGCCTGCAGCGCAGTAATCAGGTCATGCAGCTCGCGCTCTGCAAAGCCGCCCGCGGCGATGCAGATCTCTCCGGCTGGCGCCCGACGGGTTGTCTCGAGAATCTCCGGCATGATGGAGGCAAGTTCGGCCTCCCACGAGCGCCCGCCGGTGCGTGCAGCGACACGGAAGATGCCTGACGTCCCAACGCCGGAGAGCCGCAACTCGTTCAGCAGCAGGTCCAATGCCCCGTCGCCGCGCAAGCCGATCACGATCACTTCATCCGGGCGGCCATCGGCGTGATATCGCAATGCCTTCATCACCGCAGGCATCATGCCCCGGACCACGACAAGCGCTCCGAGGCCAAGGCCCGCAAACATCATGGTCGCGCCGCGGGAAATGTCAGCGCCGGACTTGAGCGCGAACAGGAAGAAGATCACCGCCCCGATGGAGCAAACCCAAATGACAAGCACGTCGCGCAGCGCCTGCGAACTGCCGATGCTCCGCAGCGGCTCTGCAGCTTCGCGCACATGCATGACACAAAGATAAAGTAAAGCAGCCAGCAACCCGGCCGCCCAGAACCCGTTTGCAAAACTCGCGGTCTCCCGAAGAAGCGCATGATACGCTGCATCCGCCACAAGGCTGCAGAGAATGATCGCCAGCCCCTCAAGAACCCGAAGTACCAGGAACCACCCCGGCGACAGCACCGACGAGCCGGCCTCCAGCCGCGGGCGCCCGACAAACGGAAGCAGGCGTCCCTTCTCCTGCGCAACATCCTTGTCCCCGCGCAGCCCCGCCTGCAGCGCCGCGTTGCCATCCACGGGCATGACGCTCTCGCGGGAAGCCGGGCGGCTATTGTCGTTGGTCGGGACGGTCTCGGTCATGGGATCAGCCAGCCACCCCGTTCGTCGACGAGGTCGCCCGCGTCAGCACGATGCCTGCTATCTGCGCCCGGCCTGCTGTCATCGACTGCACGAGCGAAATGGCAAGCTCGCGAGCCGTCCGACCGGCCTGGACGACCAGGACCGTCTGGTCACACCAGCGTGACATCGAAACCGCGTCTCCGGCCTGCTGGACAGGCGCCGAGTCAACGATGATCAGGTCATAGTGCTTGCGCGCCTCGGCCAGCACGTTCCTGAGGCGGACAACAGACAATTGGTCGGCGATGGCACCCTCGACACCCGGAACCAGGATGCGAAGGTCTGACTGGTCATCACGCATGACGGCCTGCTCGATCGTGGCCTTGCCGGCCAGCAGAGCCTGCAGCCCGCCCGCGGTCGGATCGATACCCATCGCATGGGCAACGGCAGGCTGGAGGAAGTTCGCATCGACAAGCAGCGTGCGCCGGCCATAGCGCGCGGCAATGCGCGCAAGGCCCACCGCCGTGGTGGTCTTGCCTTCGCCAGCCTGCGCCGAGGCAACCAGGATGGTCTGTGGAACGGTTTCATCCGCCGCAAGCCCAAGATTAAGCAGCGCTGCATGCAGTGAACGCGCAAACGGCTTGCCCGGCGCATCAAGCGCGGCAGCCGCAAGGTCGGGTCGGTTGCCCAAAGCCATGTCAGGCGTGACCGCAAGGATGGGAAGGCCAAGCACGTTGCTCACCTGCTCGCTGGTACGCATCAGCGGCTGCAGCCCTTCAGCGACAAACACCGAGAGCAGCGCGATCACCAGGCTCATCGGTAACGCAAGGCCCGCAATGAACAGCCGGCTCGGTGCAGGCTTCAGGGGCACATCGGCCCGCGACACGATGCGCGCATCCGGTGTGGCGAAAGCCTCCTGACCCTGAACAGCCTTCAGCTTCCCAAGAAGGGCTTCGTACTGGGCCCGGCTGGAATCCGCGATGGAACGAAGCGCCTTCAGCTTGATCGAGGCCGTCCCCTCGGTCCGGAAGCGCGATTGAACCTGGTTCAGGCTTCCCATCAGCGACTCGGCGTTCGCCTTGGCAACCGCCATCTCGTTCGCAAGGCGCTCGACACCGCGCTGAACCTCGATGGCGATACGTTCGCGGTTCGCCTCGCGCTGGGACGTGACCTCGACCATCCTGGGATGCTGTGGCAGATAGCGCGCCGAAAGCAGCGCCTCCTGGCGTGCCAGCTCGGCTTCCTTGCTCCGCAACTCCGTCAGCACGGGCGAGTCGACAACCTGCGAGGCCGCAATGGCTCCCGACGTGCGCTGAAGGATGCGCACGCGTTCGTAAAGCGAGGTCTTCTGGGCCAGGTCGGCACGTGCATTCACAAGCTGCAGGCTTACGGTTGCGGCCTGCTGGTCCACGAGTGATCCCGTGCCACCAAGCTCAACAATGCCATTCGCGGCCTTGTAGCGCTGCACCTCACCCTCATCGGCCTGCGCCTGCTCGGCAAGTTCGCGCACCCGACCGCTCAGCCAGCCCACAGCCGCGCGCGTTGCGTCGTACTTTGCCGAAAGCTGTTCCTCGACATAGGCATCGACCCACGCATTGGCAATGCGTGCAGCCTTGAGCGCATCACGCGATCCCGCGCTGATCGTCAGCGTCGTGGACATGCCGGACTGCGTTACGCGGATCTGCTTGAGAACATTGTCAACCACCTTCTCAGGCACGCGCAGCGCAGGCACCACGGAACCACCCGAGGCAAGGCGCTGCGCCGGCAGGCTGGCTTCACGCAGGGTCGTCTCCGCACCTTCGCTGAACTCGGGATCGACATGCAGGGCCAGCCGCTCGATCACGCGGCGCGCAAACTGCCTCGATGTCAGGATCTGGATCTGGTTCTGGATCGACGACGGATCCGTAGGCAGTCCGCTCAGGACCGCATTGACCTCGGATACATTGTTGCGCCGGACCTCGATCATGAGCTCAGCCGTCGCCGAATAGACCGGCACGATGAGGAAAAGGGCAAGCAGCGTGACGCCGACACAGCCGGCAAGCACAGCAATGAACTGTCGCCGCCGTGATTGCAGCACGCCAAGAAGATAGCGCGTGTCGATGCGCAGAAGTGCCGTGCGCATTGCGCCTTCTGACGGACCGAACCCCCCGGTGCCCTGGATCTGTGCAGTCGTGCCCACGCGTATCCCCAAATTCCGGCTGGATGCCCTGAACTGGCACACCCGCCATTGTCTTGCCCTCCCCATAGCAATCGACATACCGCCGCGAATTTCCGGGATATTCGGGCGGCAAGGACAGCGAATTGCAGGAAGTCAGGACGCAAGAGACACCATGAAGCAGGCGGCGACGGGCCGCGGATTGATCAGGATCAGTTCCGATTGAAAAGGTTCACAAGGGGGCGGCGGACAAACTCGGGTACATGTCTCGAAAAACGCTGGATCGCTGGCAAGACGCGATCGATCAAGGTAAAGAGCACACGCCCCCGCACACTGAGCGCAAGCGACAGCGTGTCCAGGTTCCGGATGGTTCCATTCCACTCCAGCTTGTAGCGGCCCGCCGGTGGCATCAGTTCAAGGATCTTAAGCCCGCGCGCAAAACAGTCCTCAATCACCATGCCCAGGTGTAGTCGCCCGGCACTGAATTCCTCGAACGCCGGATTGAGCGCGCTCAGATAGGCATAGTAGCGGCCACGATAGTGAAAACCGAACTGCGCCGAAGCCACCCCTTGTCCAGCCTTGAGGCAGAACCCCAGGCAGGGAAGCCCGGCCTCAGAAGCCTCCTCGATGATGCTGTGAAAGACCGGATTCTGGAAAGCGCTCGTGAAACGTCCATTGCGCTTCATCCACGCAACCCGTTCAGTAAACGCATAGGACACCGCCTCGCTCACGACGGCGGCATCGGTGCCCGACACTTGCTTTGTCTCGTGCGTGCGCTCAAGCCGGTTGCGTGCATTTCGCAGGCTCTTGCGCACCTTGCTGCTGGTGGCGTGCTGGAAGTCCGCAAACGACGCAAAGTCTCCACGCTCAACGACGACGCTGGATTGGGTGGCCACCACACCCGCACCCGCCGTCACAAGGCCCTTCCGCAACGGCGACGAAACCGGCAGATGCGCCACGCGCAGGCCGTCGGCAAGTCCCGTCAGGGCAGACACCACCTGTTCGACAAAGACACCCGCGTCCGCCCCGGGTTCGACAAGGCACCCGGCGAATTGGCCAAACGTATCGTCAAGCATCACCGCCTGGGCCACGCCCCACTGGCGTACCAGCGCAAGCGGCCATAGAAAGCGCACACGACCCTGCGCGGTACCAACGGCAATCAGGATGCCAAAGGTGGGATCCGCGGCCACGCGGATACGCGCCACATGCTCGACCCACGCATAAGACTGGAAGAAGCCTGCCTGCGCCGCATCTTGCTCCGCCTCAAGGCGCAACCAGTCCGCCTTCAGAGCTCTCAGCCCTTCAAGGTCGCGCACAAGGCGCACGCCGTCGTTGGGTTTGCCCATCGCCTCCACGGCCGGTGCGCGTTGCGCGTTCATGGCGACGCACTCCCGCTGCGCGGAAGATCCCGAAATCCATCCGGCTGGCCCGGATCAACAACAAAGCTTGCCGTGCGTACGCGCGCCGCGCGCTTGTGCAATCCGGTGAGCTTGTAGCCCGCAACCAGTCCCGCCTTCAGCCAATAGCCGGGCGTGGTCGTCGCCTGCGACAGTTCCCGCACACCAAGGTCCTCACGCAGCACACCATTGGCAAAGTTGACATGATACCTGCGCCGGTCGTCACGCGTGAAATGCTCGGTCGTGAAAGACACGTTCACGCAGTCATGATTGATGATGCGATGCGGCGAGTTCAGCGGCCAATGCAGCATCTGTCCCGGCTCGAGATCGAAGACCATGGCATGCGCATCAAAGGCAGGATCATGGTCGAGCGAGATCTCATGAGCCCGGCCGGTGACAATCCGCTCAAGCGCGTCCTGCGGCAGGAACGGGGGACGGTTTGGATAGACCATGACCCGCTTCACGCCACGCACCTGCCACAGGGTTTGGCCCGGCACGTCGCAATGGTAATAAACCTGGATCTTCGGCGACGAGATCAGGATCGACATCTTGCGGTGCGAAGTCCGGAACCAGGGCAACCGGCATTCGATCCCCGCATAGATTTCCTCAAGCAGCGCCTCATAGCGGCGATCGAGCGCATGCGGCCTGAGGATCAATATCCAGATGCGGCCACGCCGGACAGCTTCCAGCACCTGCTCACCCGAAAGCCCGACGATTTCACCCTCGCGCCGCGTGCGGGGATCATGCGTGGTGACGTCCATCGTGTTGACATAATAGTCGTCGCGTTGAAGCTTGCCGAGCAAACGCGCCAGCGCTTCATCCGAGAACAGATCGTGGCTGTGATAGTCATGCGGCAGCATCAGCGGCGCCTGGCCGAACGCCTGCAGCCTCTCGGGCGTCCAGCCCGCAAGCCTGTCTGTAACGTTCACCACCATGACAACGAGAGCTCCGGCTTCTGGCCCGCAGTTGTCCGGGCAAGGCACAAGGCACAACAGTTCAATTCTTAACGCAGCCCGGCCAAAAATATGTAAATGCGGCCCAGGCAAGCCATTTCTGGCCCGCAGCCGGGCACACACGCCAAACCCGGCCATACGGCATGGAACATGCATCACAACGGCACAACAGCGCGCGGGATGACTGTCTGTGTCGGGCCTCCAGAATGCCAGGTTTTACCTGGCCCTCACCATCGTATCGCTTTACATGCTGCTCGAGGCAGCCTTCATGCTCGTGCGCATCCCGCCGGGCAGCGTGGCCGCTGTGCCCACCGGCGAAATCCTGATCATCATCTTTGCGCTGACCCTCGTCCTCGATAGGGGAAACTTCGGCCCCTTCTTCCGCGCCATCCCGCTGGCCCCCATTGCCATCTGGTGGTCGATCGGCTTCACGCAGCTGCTGTTCGGCTTCCTCGAGCACGGCTTCTGGGCCCTGCGTGACGGAACCAGCCTTGTCGAAAGCCTCTACCTGTGGATCGGCTTCACGGTCGCAGCCCTGCCACGCGCCATCCCGCGCATTGCGACCTGGTTCTATCGCGTCCTCATGATCGCAGGACTGATCGCCCTCACCTTTCCGTTCCGTGAGACGATCCGCGAGTTCTCGCCACAGATCGTTTCTGCCGTGGGCATCGCCACGCCCCTCTTCTTCACCTACCAGATGACGCCACTCACGGCGCTGACATGCTCGGCGTGGCTCCTGTTACTCGGCAAACGCATCCTCGGCGTTCCAAGCCAGTGGTGGGGAGCCGCCCTGATGATTTTCGTCGCGGTCCTGTTCCAGGCGCGAACGATCTACGTGCAGATCGCCGTTCTGCTTGTATTTCTTGCGATCCTGAACCCGCGCAGGGTGGTGCAGACGATCATTCCCATGGCGATCGCCGCAGGCCTGTTCCTCTTCCTCGTTGCGATCGGCGTACCCATCCCGGGTCGCATCAGCACGGAAGTGTCCCTGCAATTCTACTTCGACCACTTCCTTGCGATATTCGGCTCGAGCGGCGAACGCACCGGCATGGAGAACGCCGCGATCGAGGGCGCAGCCGGTGGCGTCAAGCAGCGCCTGATGTGGTGGGAAGCAATCTGGATGCACGTCACGGCCAGCTGGCAAACAACCCTGTTCGGCCTCGGCTACGGAGAGTCGCTCGTGGCCCTCGCGCAGGATCCATACATCGACCCGAACGTGCGCGAACCGCACAACTCGATCATTTCGGCCTTCGGTCGCACGGGGCTTGTCGGTGTCAGCGCCTATGTGGCGATGCATGTCTCCCTGACCTTCATTGCGATCAGGACGTGGGCCCACTACCGGCGCGAGGGACATGACGAGGCCGCGAAATTCCTTTACCTGCTGGGCGCCATGTTCGTTGTCTTCTGGCTCGCCTCGGTAGGTGAAGATGCCTTCGAAAAACCATTCCTCGCGATCCCCTATTACTTCTTCTACGGCGTCATCCTGAACATGTTCGCAAGGGCAGAAGGTGCGCAGCGCACAGCCGACGCCATCGCACGCCAGAGGTCCGGCACCCTGGTCACGGCGCGGGGATAAGACCTGCTGCAACAAATGCCGCATCATTGGTCAGGAACCGCGCATCGCCCCGGAGCGACGCCAGTACGCCCAGCGCACGGTCCAGCGGTTCCCACAGCCCGTGCTCTTCAAGCTCCCACGAATGACCCCAGAGGTGGAAATACCCGCCACCCGAACGGCAGGCCTCGGCCATGGCCTCGACCCGACCCGGCAGGTCGCGCTGCCCCAGCGCCACGCACGCAAGCCTCACGCGCATGAGGCTGGGTCCCCGCCTGAGCAGATGCCGCACCACGGGAGCCGCACCATGCGCAAAGAACTGCATCGTGGTGGGTACGGCAAACGGATCGCGCCCCGTTGACGCATGAAAGCCCGTGACGGCCCGCGCATAGGCAAAGCCCTGCGCGCGGATCTCCCCGGCTGTCATGGCATTCCATTCGCCGCGGATATGGCAGAACCCGCGCAATCGCCGGCCAAGCAGATCCTCAAGCCAGGCCTTGTTCTGGCTCACCTGCACCCGCACCTCCTCGCGTGCAAGCCCCGTCAGCACGACATGGTCGCGCCCATGTCCCCCGATCTCGAAGCCGGCCGACAGCGTCTTGATGTCGGCCGCGTCAAGCACCGGTCGCCC
>JBILGJ010000061.1:0-10425 GCA_044351125.1 Micropepsaceae bacterium | reverse complement strand
AGCGTGACTGTGCCTCCAGTACCGCCTTCGGGCAGGCCCCGAACGAGCCATGGTTGAGGAACACACCCTCCGGCGCGAGATGCCAGAGGGGCCTCAGCGAACGTCCGAATGTCACCATGCGTGCGATCGGCCGCCGTCAGGCGGCCGCCTTCTCGCGGGCAATCCAGTCATCGATCAGCCGCTCGAGCACGGTCAACGGCACCGCACCATTCTCAAGCACCACCTTGTGGAACGTCTTGAGGTCGAACCGGTTGCCCAGAGCCTGGCGCGCCTTCTCGCGCAGGGCCACGATCTTGAGCTGGCCCACCTTGTAGGCGCAGGCCTGGCCCGGCAGCGCCATGTAGCGCTCGATCTCGGTCGTCACGTCGGTGACCGCCATACCGGTTGCACCCGCCATGTAGTCGATCGCCTGCTCGCGCGTCCATCCCTTGGCGTGAATGCCGGTGTCGACCACAAGCCGCGCCGCGCGGAAGATCTCGGCCTGCAGGCGACCGAGGTCGCCCAGCGGATCGTCCTTGTACATGCCCATCTCCTTGGCCAGCAGCTCGGCATAGAGCGCCCAGCCCTCGGCATAGGACGTGAAAAGCGTCTGCTGCCGTATGAAAGGCAGGCCGCGCAGGTTCTGGCCAATGGCGATCTGGAAGTGATGGCCCGGGATCCCCTCGTGATAGGCCAGTGTCTTCATCGACCACTTGGGCGTTTCCTTCGGGTCACGCAGGTTGGCGTAGAACACGCCCGGCCGCGAGCCGTCGAGCGCCGCGCCATTGTAGTAGGCGCCCGCGCTGCCCTTCTCTGACGCCGGCGGCACGCGCCGAACCTCAAGCGGCGTGGTTGGGATGGTAGCGAAGTAATCCGGCACGACCTTCGCAACCTCTTTCAGAAGCCGGTCATATTCGGCCAGGATCTGCGCGCGGCCCTCGTCATTGTCGGGGAACAGGAAACGCGGATCCTCGCCAAGCTGCGCCGTACGTTCGGCGACGGTGCCCTTGGTGAGGCCCTGTGCGACCAGGATTGCATCCATCTCGCGCGTGATGCGCGCAACCTCGTCAAGCCCGATCTGGTGGATCTGGTCGGCGGTGTAGTCCGTTGTCGTGTTCCGCTGCAGCGCCTCGGCATAGAAGGCCTTTCCTCCCGGCAGCCGATCGACACCGTCGGTCTGCTTTTCCGATTCAGGGCGCATCGCCTCGAGCGCGGCGATCATGCGGGCATAGGCCGGATAGATCTCGCTCTCGACCAGCCGCGCCGTCTCGTCCATGAGGCTCTTCTTCATGGCCGCATCGATGTCGGAGGACTTGGCCTTGTCGATCTTCTCGCCCAGCGTGACGACCAGCGGATGCGCGGCCGGCTTCGGGGCCACGGTGTCCTTGATGACGGCCAGCGACTTGTCGAGCAGCGAGATCGGCAGGACGACCCCAAGCTTGAACTGTCGCTGCGATTCCGCCGTCACCTTGTCGAGGCGCGCCGCCGCCAGCGCCACGCGCTTGACATAGTTCTCGGCCGTCAGGCGGTTCTTGATCGTGTGGGTCTGGGTCATGAAATTGATGATCCCGACCTGGCCACCCCACATCGGGCTGATGGCATAGAGCCCGCCGGACGAGCTCCACTCATACCGCTTGCCGTCGAGCAGCCGCCCATACTGGAATTGCAGGATGTCATAGGTGATCTGGTCCTGCAGGCCCAGCGATGCGCGATCGAAGGCCTTCAGTTCGGCAAGGTTGCGTTCGGCCCTGACATAATTGCGGTCACGCTCTGCGACGCCATAATCCGACAGCTTGCCCGAGTGATAATCGAGCATCGTCCCGTCGACGAGGCCGATGGCGGTCAGGAGTTCCGGCGTATCGAACAGGAACCCGATGGCCTGCCGGTCGGCAAGCTGCGTGATCGTGAAGGGTGTCCCCCAGACGATGCGGTAGCCCGCATAGCCACCCACGATGACGGCCAAAAGCAGCAGCCAGCGCAGAACCCGAAACAAGCCTCTGATCATGATATCCCCCGAAACACCTCAGTTCCGGGGACAAGCCTAGGCCAGCCGGGCGAACCCGGTCCAGTCCATTCGGGGCCACCATCGGCGGCAGCCTGGCGGAAATCAGGCCATCAGGCGGTGGGGGCCGAACGCGCGCATGACGATATCGGCGCAGAAACGCGCCCGGCGTTCCATCTCGGCCGGAGCCATCTCGGTCCACAGGCCCAGGAGCCCGCGCGCCTCGATCTGCCCGGCCACGAGCGACAGGTAGTGCTCGGCCGCAAGCACGGGATCGCCGCCCGTGTCGAGCCGACCCAGCCGCTCTTCCCGCGCAATCCATTGTGCCAGCGCCTCGACCATCTGCTTCGGGCCCGCCTCGTAATAGGCACGCCCCATGTCCGGGAACTGCTGGCTCGCGCCGATCATCATGCGGTAATAGCCGATCTCGTGCTCGCCGCAGGCATGCTGGTAGTACTGCCGCGCAATATCGGCCAGCATGTCGCGAGGATGACGCTCGAGCGCCGACGCATTCAAGGGGGCGCGCATGACCGCAGCCCGATCGGCGATCATGGCCTTGAACAGGTCTTCCTTGCTGCCGAACTGGTTGTAGAGCGTCTGCTTCGAGACATTGGCCGCCGTTGCGATCACGTCCATCGACACGTCATAGCCATGGGTCCGGAACATCTCCGCGGCCGCCTCGAGGATGCGTGCCCGTGCGGACAGCAATTGGGACGGTGTCAGCTGTGCTGCAGTCGAAGATTGTCGGCTCATCGCGCCCACTCATCGTTATGGTTCTTCATTTCCCCGGTCCCGGCGGCCACGGGTGAAGTGATTCGCCGGTTGGATCCATGCTGGCGAATCAGAGCTGGACTGAGAAGTCCAATTCAGGAGGGTATTAACAAAATGTAAAACCGGGACACGAGGCAGGCCGCCTGTGGTCCAGTGCGCGGAGATCGGACGATCGAGGCAGGTGTGCGCCCGCAAGCGCGGGAGTCCATGTTGATCCGCGCGGCGGAGAGGGTCGGTGAAAGAAAGTGGACCAGTGGGTCCAGGGGCTTTGAGGCCCTGTCAGCCAAGCTGGTCAAGCGTCTTGAGCACGCTCGCGACCAGCGCCTCGGTGGGCTCGATGCCGACCGACAGCCGCACGAAGCCCGGCGGCACCGCATCGCCCCAGCGGTCGCGCCGCTCGGCGCAGGTCCTCACGCCGCCGAAACTCGTCGAAGGCTGGACAAGCGGACAGTCGGCCATGAACCGGTCGGCGGCCGCCCCGTCGGCAAGCGTCAGTGTCAGCATCGTCCCGAATGTCGACATCTGCCGCCGCGCGATGGCGTGGCCGGGATGGCTGGGCAGGCCCGGATAGCGCACCGCCGTAACCGCCTTGTGGTCGGCCAGCCGCGCGGCAAGCACCGCTGCTGACGCGCACATGCGCGCGAACCGGACCTCGAGTGTCTCAAGCCCGCGAAACACCTGCCAGGCCTCGAAGGGTCCCGGGGTCGAGCCGGAATAGCGCCGCCAGTCTCGCAGCGCCTGGCAGAAGGCCGCATCGCGCGATGACACATGGCCCATCAGGGCGTCCGAATGCCCGTTGATCGCCTTCGTGTCGGCATTGACGACGACATCGGCGCCCAGCGCGAGCGGACGCTGTCCCAGCGGCGTCATCGTCGTGTTGTCGGCGACCAGCAGTGCGCCCGCCTTGCGCGTGGCCGCAGCGACGGCCGCAATGTCACAGATGTCGAGCCCGGGATTGGACGGGGTCTCGACGAAGACGAGCCTGTAGCCCTCGAACGATCCCTCGAGGAAACGGGCTGTCGGGCGCAGGTCGCAGGTGACACCCAGCTGGCCCAGATAGCGCTCGGCCAGCACGCGCGTCGTGTAGTACCCGTCCGACGGCAGCAGGATCCGGTCGCCCGCCTTCAGGCTCGCAAACATCACCGCCGCGATCGCCGCCATGCCCGAGGGAAACAGCACGGTCTCTGCGCCCTCGAGAAGCCCGAGCGCGTCCTCAAGCGCCTCCCAGGTCGGATTGTGGAAACGTCCATACTGGTAGGGCGCCTGCGACGGCGTGCCGGGCAGGTGATAGACTGCGGTCGGCACGATCGGCGGGATCACGCTGTCGCCTGGCGCAAGCCCGTGTCCATAGTGATGGAGAAGCTGCGCGAAGAGGGTATCGGGAGTGTCTTTGCTCATCCCGGCAGGCTAGACCGTCAGGGCCGGGGCCGGAAAGGGGCTAAACGCCACCCATCTTGCGCCGCGGATCGTAGGGATGCGCTGTCTCCCAGCGTTTGATCATGTCGGCCAACTCGCTGTCCGCCTGGTCGGGCAGCACGATCTGTAGTGTGACGAGCTGGTCGCCCGGCGCATGGATCGCATGCGCCGGCACGCCCTTGCCCTTGAGCCGCAGCACCTGTCCCGAACTCGAGCCGCCGGGAATGGTCATCGCGACCGCGCCGTGAAGCGTGGGCACGTTGATCTTGGCGCCATGGATCGCTTCGGCCAGCGTGACCGGAAGGCTGAGCAGGATGTCGTCGCCATCGCGACGGAAATAGGGGTGCGGCTCGACCGAGATGACCACCGTCGCCTCGCCACTCTCGCCATTCGCGCCCAGTCCCGAGAGGCGGATCGTGTGTCCGTCCTTCACGCCGATCGGCACGCGCACGTCAAAGCGCTTTCCATCGGGCAGCTTGACCCTGCGCGAGCCGCCCAGCACGGCCTCCTCGAATGTGATCTGCAGGTCGAAGTGGCTGCCGGCTTCGCCGTCCTTCGCGCGGCGTGTGGTGCCCTCCTGCCGGTCGCCAAAGAACTCGGCGAACAGGTCCTCGACGCGGCTCTCGCTTTTCGGCGCAGCGCCGCCGACATTCCCGCCAAACGCGCGCTCGAAGGCACTGCGGAAAGACGCACTCGGCCCCTCGCCACGCTGGCTCTGCGCGGACGATGCGCCGGGCGGCGGCTCGCTGGGGCGCGTTGACGCCCGTGCCGTGAAGCTGGGTTCGGGCTCGGCTTCGGGCGGCGGCGGCCGGTAGCCCGCGCGCGGATTGCCATGCGCATCGATCTCGCCGCGGTCATACGCGCGGCGCTTCCTCGCGTCGCCCAGGATCTCATAGGCGATGGAAAGGTCCTTGAAGCGACGGCCCTTGTCCGACGCACCCTCGGGCGTGTCGGGATGGAAGCGCTTCGCAAGACGGCGGAACGCGTGCTTGACCTCGTCTTCCCCGGCGGTCCTGGAAAGTCCGAGAACGGAATAGGGATCGTACATGCCGCGCGCCGTTGTTGCGTCGATGAGAAACAGCGGAAGATCCGATCTTTTAACACAGCTCGCATGCCACATGCATGCGTTACTGTGCTGCGCGTGTTAAAAGTTGGACAGGCAGATTCCGGCAGATTATCAGGGTTTTTTGGCCTTGCTCATGGGCTCACGCACGAGCGATTCTCCGATCGCGCGTTCTGCGGGCGCCAGCTTCGCCGAAAGGCGTGCCAGCTCCTCGATCGCCTGTGGGTGGCCCTGTGTCGCCGCATGTCGCAGCCAGCGGTAGGCCTCGATCATGTCCTGGATGGTGCCTTCGCCCCTCGCGTGAAGAAGCCCAACCCTGAGTTGTGCATCTGCCACCCCGCGGCTTGCCGCGTCGTGCCAGATCGACAAGGCGTTCTTCCTGTCTCCTGCATTGTAGGCCGCAAGTCCTGCATAGACGGCGGTCGCATCGGCTTGCGCCATCTTCGCGATGAGGTCGGGCGCGATCGGGTCGCCCGGCGACATGCCGACAGGCTTCGCCGCCGCAGGAACAGGCGCAGGCGCCGTCGAAGCGACAGCCGCTGCGGCAGTGGGGGGTGGCTCAGGCGGCGAGATCGTATCGATCAGGTCATCGATCAGCCCGGAGCGTCCCTGTGGCGCCGATGGCTTCACCGGGGCCGCGGGCGCCTCGGCAGATGCTGCAGAAGCAGGCGCCGCGACTTCACCGGGTGCGGACTTCGTCTCGATGGTGACGACTTCACCCTGCGCGTTGAGCTCAAGCCCCATCTCTCTCAGCTTGTCCTGTGCGGGCGCGTATCCATTGCGGGCCGCGCGTTCAAGCAGGCCGCGCGCGCGAGCCTTGTCGACAGGCACGCCGTTGCCGCTGTCATACATGTCGGCCAATTTCCACTGCGCCAGCGACAGCCCCGCCGCCGCCGCCCGCGCATACCAGGCTGCCGCCGCCTGTGGATTGCGGTCCACGCCATCCCCGGCGAGGTACATGTCACCGAGATTCGCCATCGCTGTAACGAGACCCTTCTCGGCCGCCGACATGTAGAGCTTGAAGGCGCGCTTGCTGTCCTTGGCCACGCCCTTGCCCTGCCGCAGCAGTTGCGCAACGTTGCGCATGGCGGCCAGGTCATCCTCCCGCGCAAGGTCGTTCCAGATCCGGTAGGCGGTCTCGAAATCACCGGCATCATAGGCGGCCACGCCCTCGTCGAAGCGCGAAGCCTTCTCGGCAACCGTGGTCGTTGCGCAGGCACCGAGCGCGAGGAAGGCGACCAGCAGGATAAAATGGCGCATGTCGGAACTCGCAGAATGTATCGGACAGGGCGGGACACGGCACGAACAGGGCGTGCGCCGCCTTTCGCCAGCCTGTATACTACTTCAGAACGACACAGCGCAGCGCCAATCGCATGCAGGACGATCATACCAAACAAGACGAAACGGCTGAAATTCAGGCCGTCGAGGACCCGTTCGTCCATTTCGGCGAGTGGCTTGCCAAGGCATCGGGCAAGGAACCGAACGACCCCAACGCCGTGGCCCTGTCCACGGTCGATCCCGATGGCATGCCCAACGTGCGCATGGTCCTGCTCAAGGGGTTCGACCGCGACGGTTTCGTCTTCTACACCAACCATGAAAGCGCCAAGGGGCGCGAGTTGCTGTCGGCACGCAAGGCGGCCATGTGCTTCCACTGGAAGTCCCTGCGACGCCAGGTGCGCGTACGCGGGCTCATCAGCGAGGTCACGTCGCAGGAGGCAGATGAGTATTTTGCCTCGCGCCCCAAGGACAGCCAGATCGGCGCCTGGGCCTCGCGCCAGTCCCGGCCGCTGCGAACGCGCTTTGAGCTGGAAAAGGAAATCGCCGTCTTTGCCGCCCGCTACGCACTGGGCAAGGTGCCACGGCCACCGCACTGGTCAGGTTTCCGGCTGACGCCGGTCGAGATCGAATTCTGGCGCGACCGCCCGTTCCGCCTGCACGACCGGCTGGTCTACAGGCGCAAGGACCCTGCCTCGGCCTGGCAGACAGAAAAGCTCTTCCCATGATCACGGCAAGCGGCAGGCCGGGAAAGATGGTGTCGGGAGACACCGCAATCCGGCTGAAGAAACTGGCGACCTATGCCGCCGTGGCGGCTGCCGCGCTGATGATCGGACTGAAAGTCTGGGCCTGGGTGGTGACGGGATCGGTTGCCATGCTGTCATCGCTCGTGGATTCCGCCCTCGACCTCGTCGCCTCGGCCCTGAACCTCATCGCCGTGCGCCACGCGCTGACGCCTGCCGACGAGGAGCACCGCTTCGGCCACGGCAAGGCCGAGGCGCTGGCAGGCCTTGGGCAGGCCACGTTCGTTGGCGGATCGGCCGTCTTCCTGCTGCTGGAGTCCCTGGATCGCCTGATCGTGCCGCGTCCCGTTGTCGAGACATCGATCGGGCTTGCCGTGATGATCGCCTCCACAGTGATCACCGTGGCGCTGGTCCTCTTTCAGCGATACGTGATCTCTCGCACGCGCTCGCTGGCGATCGGCGCCGACCAGCTCCACTATACGACCGATCTCGCGACCAACGCGGGCGTGATCCTCGCCCTTGTCCTGACCGGCTGGTTTGGATGGACGATCGCGGATCCCCTCGTGGGCCTCGCAATCGCAGCCACCATTGCCTGGGGCGCATTCCAGATTGTCTCTGGCGCCTATCACGAACTCATGGACCGCGAGTTCGACGAGGCAGACCGCTCGCGCATCAAGGCGATCGTGTCGGGCCACGGGGAAGTGGTGAGCCTCCACGACCTGCGGACACGAAGGGCAGGGCACAACGCATTCATCCAGCTTCACCTTGAACTGCCGCCGGAAATGACGCTTGCCCAGGCACACCGGATCAGCGACGAGGTCGAGGCCGAAATCCAGGCCGCCTTCCCCGACGCCGAGGTGTTGACCCACCTCGACCCGGCCGGAGCGGAAACAATGAAGCCCCTCGATCGCAACTGAGGTTGCTCCGGACGCAGTGGAAGGCCAGCAATCCGTCTGCTATCAGTCCAGAAAAATGCGAGATCCCCGAAATGAAGCGTCATGCATTCTTTGCCGCCGCCGTCCTTGCAACCTCGCTGGCCGGCATGTCGCAGGTTCTGGCCTTTGGCGTCGAGCCGGGCGAGAACAATCTCGGTTCGGAACACGGGAAGATCACGAAATCGGCCCTGAAGGACCTCGAGCCGCAGACCCTGCGCCAGTTGTCCGGCTCAGGTGAATTTGCCGGCGCCGTCGGGTTCCCGGAC
This sequence comes from Micropepsaceae bacterium, assembly GCA_044351125.1. Lineage (GTDB taxonomy): Bacteria > Pseudomonadota > Alphaproteobacteria > Micropepsales > Micropepsaceae > SZUA-430. Next base: position 1,975 of record JBILGJ010000061.1, on the reverse strand, counting down.
AAGGTTGCCTCCGGCCTGTCCTCGCGTGCCGAGGCCCATTGCCATGGGGGCGACCACGTCGAGGGCATCACCGGCTCGGTGCCGACACGCGAAGCGGCGCAGGCCGCGCTCCAGTCGTGCCGCGCCTTCATCCAGGCCAGTATCGAAAAAGCCGTCGAACTGGCAGGCGCGCTCGCAAGTCCGGCCGAGCAGGACACATCGCTCGACTGCCGCTTCGGCGACGAAAGCCAGTCAGCCAAGTGCAAGGTGCTTGAGCATCTCGGCCGCGCGTTCCACGCGACGCAGGATTTCTACGCCAACTCCAACTGGGTCGATCGCCCGCGTGAGGCCGCCCTGTCAGTCGACAATCCGCCGGGACTGGGCCAGTCGGGACCGGCGGCATGGCTGGACCTGCGGCGCAACGAGCCGCTGCCAGAAGGCCTGATCTCGGCCTGCCTGCCCAACCGCACTCTGCTGGGCGTGTCGCTCGGATGTGAAGATGATGTCCTGGCTGGCGTGGCCGACACGGGGCGGATCTCCGAGGGCCGCCTCAGCAAGGCGACAGGCCCCATCGGCCGCGGGACAGGTGGCATCGGGACGACACCGCGCGGCGCGATCAATGGCAACTTCGCGCGTGCCGTTGCCGCTGCCGTCGCCGACACCGCCGACAAGTGGGCTTACTTCCGCGAGCGTGTGAGCGCCGTCCATGGCGCAGATACGGCCCCGCGCATTCTCTGCGCCCTGCGACGCGACAGCTTTGATCCTCAGGCTTGCGACGACCAGCAGCGCGTGGCCCAGGTCTGCCGCGCCAGGGCCGCAGCCCCGACCCGCATCCTGCCGATCGAAGGCGTCTTCGAGCCAGGCCTCGATCCCTCGCCCCAGGAGCTCGAGGAGGCGAGCCGCCAGCTCCCGCGCCTCAAGACCTTCTGCCAGATCGAAGAGGCCGACGTGACCCGGTTCTTCGCCAATGACGGCGGCACGCCGGAAGAGGGCAAGGCCATGGCCGATCGTTCGGCCCGCGAGAGCCTCGGATACTGGGCCGTCTGCCGCACAGCATTGAAAGAGCAGCTGCCGACGCTGGATCAGGACCTGCGCGCGAAGCCGGACTCGCGTGAAAAGTTCACGGGCCTTTACGCCACCTGCATCCTTGATGCCTACATGCGACAGGGCCAGCGCTAGGTCGGTTGCAACTTCTCTGCAAGACACCGATCGATTGCCCGCGTCGCCGCTGCAATGAGCGCGCGGCCGCGCTTCGATTGCAGCGAGGTCGTGAGTGCGATCTGGAGGCCATAGCCATCCACGAGACCCATCAGGTCCTCGACGCATTCCTCGACGCGAGCGCCACGCCCGGCGACACGTTCACACAAATCGCCAAGCAAGGCTTTCCATTCCACGTATCTGGCTTCGTGCTCGCGCGCCAGTTGCTCTTTCCCGGGAACGGCTGACCAGAAGGCCAGCCAAATGCGCCACTCCGCGAGCCGCGTGGCATCCAGCGGCAAGGCTTCCCGCAATACGGCCCTGAGCTGCGCCTTGGGATCAGCCGCCTGTGCAATGGCCTTGACCATCCGTGCAGCTGCCGCGGCGTGAGCGGCACGCAGCATCTCGACCAGCAGTTCATCGCGGTTTGCGAAATAGTGCGTGATTGCACCGGTTGTGCAGTTCGCTGCCGCCGCAAGCCGCCGCATCGTTGCAGCCTCAATTCCTTCCCGCGCAACAAGTTGAAGGCTGGCATCGAGAAGCGCGGCGCGGCGTTCATCTCGTTCGGGGGCTTTGGACATCTTGACAGATAACACTCGTTATGAGATTGGTCGTGGGCATAACGACTGTTATCTTGAAAGGGTTAAATGAGCAATATCTTCCGACCCAGCCTTTCTGATGCGCAGAAGGTTACCGACCCGACCAGTGGTTCAGGCGAAATCGCCCTGTTTCCCGAAGCGATGGGCCAGAACGGATGTCCGTTCATCATGCATGTCGAGGACCCTCCGAACAAAACTCG
>JBILGJ010000364.1:0-3142 GCA_044351125.1 Micropepsaceae bacterium | reverse complement strand
CCTGGCTTCGTCTTCGGCCTGGCGCTTCTGGGTGGCGATGTAGCTGTCGGTGATGTAGTCGCCGAACTCGCCCGCGTAGCGCGGGTCGTTGCGGAACAGGGCGCCTATGGGGTTCAGCTTGAGGCTGGCCTCGTCGCTGTCGGCGAAGAGCTGCTGCAGTCGCGCGTCGGGCGTGGCCGATGGGCCGGTTGGTCCGGTGGCGCAGGACGTCAGCACCAGGAGCACAACCAGGTTCATGCCAAGTCTTGTCGCCAGTCTCATTCCCGTCTCCCCGGTGCCTTGAGCGTGTTTCTGGCGGCACCTTGAAAAGAACCATTGAGAATGGCAAGCGCCGATTGGTAGATTCCCATGCGAAGCAGGGGCTGAGGCGGTCGATGGCAAGGTCCTACCAGAGCGATGTGGCGATCGTTGGCGGCGGCATTGCCGGTGTCGTGTGCGCGCTGCAGCTGCTTGAGATGGGCAAGTCTGTCGCCCTGTTCGAGCGTGAAGGGCCAGAGCGGCTGGGGGGCTCGGCGCTCGAGGCCTTTGGCGGCATGTTCTTCGTCGACAGTCCCGAACAACGGCGGATGAAGATCAAGGACACGCCGGAGCAGGCGCTGGCCGACTGGCGCAGCTTTGCCGAGTTCCCTGGTGGATCGATCTGGCCTGTGATGTGGGCCAAGCACCTGGTCGAGCGGGCGACGCCGGACGGGCGCGATTACCTGCATGGGTTGGGCATACGCTGGCTGCCGGTCGTCATGTGGGTCGAGCGGGGTGACAGCGTGCCCGGCAATTCGGTGCCGCGCTTCCACCTGACATGGGGCACGAGCCACCACCTGATCACCACGTTGATCAAAAGATTGCGCGGGCATCCACGGGCGAACCTCATCAGCATTCATTGCGGGCACCGGGTTACGCGCTTCGAGCGGCATGCGGGGCGCATCGCCGGTTGCAGCGGGCTGACCGATGCGGGCGAGGATTTCCGGGCCGAGGCGGGCGCGGTGGTCGTGGCTGCCGGCGGGATTGGCGGCTCGATCGAGCAGGTGCGGCGGCTGTGGCGGCCGGTCGAGGGCATGGCGCTGCCGAAGGACATCCTGCTGGGTACGCATCCGGGTGCGGACGGCATGGCCGTGGAGGCGGCGGGCGCTGCAGGCGCGCAGGTGCGCAATGTCGGCAACATGTGGAACTATGCAGCGGGCATCCGTCATCCGCGCGGGCAGTGGGAGGGGCATGGCGTCAGCCTGATCCCGCCGAAGTCGGCGCTGTGGCTCGATGCGCATGGGCGGCGCCTCATGCCGCCGATGGTGTCGGGGTTCGATACGCTGGACCTGGTGCAGCGCGTGGCCACGGCACCCCTGGGTATCACGTGGCAGGTGCTGAACCGGCGCATCGCGCTGACCGAGCTTGCCGCGTCGGGCGCCGACTGGAACACGGCCTTGCGCGACCGGCAGATCATCCGTTTTGCGCTGGACATGCTCTTGGGCAACCGGCGGCTGGTCGATGACCTGAGCCAGAACTGTCCTGACATCGTGGTGGCGGACGATGTCGAGGGGCTGGCGCAGAAGATGAAGGCGCTGCGACCCGAGACGCGGATCGACGCGGCGGCGCTGACGGCCGAAATCGAGCGTTTCGATGCAACGGCTGATGCGCAGTCCGGTGATCCGCAGCGGCAGATGATCGAGCGGCTGAGGGGCTGGCGGGCCGACCGGATGCGGCTGGTGCGGCCGCAGCGGATCCTCGATGCCAAGGGTGGGCCGATGATGGCGATCTGCGAGCGCATCGTCACACGCAAGTCGCTGGGCGGGATCGTGACCGACCTGCGCAGCCGGGCGCTGAACGAGAAGGACCAGGCTGTGCCGGGGCTCTATGCGGTGGGCGAATCCGCCGGGTTTGGCGGCGGCGGGAGCCATGGGCTGCGCGGGCTTGAGGGCACGTTCCTGCTGTCGAGCGTGATCACGGCCCGCCGGGCGGCCGAGGCTATCGCCAAGGGCTAGGCTGTTGGCGGGGCCGGGGGCGTTCTGTATCGTCGCTCCCTTACGGATCAAGAGAGAGCCCCAGCCATGAATGTCAGTGAAGCCATCCTGCGCGAACTCGTCGACATGGGCGTCGACGCCTGCTTCGGGAACCCGGGCACGTCCGAGATGCACCTTGTGGCCAGCTTCGACCGGGTTGGCGGGATCAAGCCGATCCTGTGCCTGTTCGAGGGCGTGTGCACGGGGGCGGCGGATGGCTATGCGCGCATGGCCGGCAAGCCGGCGGCGACGCTGCTGCACCTCGCACCCGGCATGGGGAACGGCTTTGCCAACCTGCACAATGCCAAGCGTGCGCATTCGCGGATGATCAACCTGGTGGGCGACCACGCCACGTTCCATCGCAAGTATGACGCGCCGCTGCAGAGCGACATTCACGCGGTGTCGAAGCCTGTCTCGGACTGGATCGGGGATCCGGTGTCGGGGGCGGATGCGATCCACAAGGTGCGGCAGGCCTTCGACATTGCGATGCGGCCGAATGGCGGGCTGTCCACGCTGATCGTGCCGGCCGACATTGCGTGGTCGGACATGGGGGCGGTGCCTGCGCGCGCGGCGCCGGCGACCGTGCAGAAGGCGCCGGTCGATGCGGCGCTTGTGCGCGAGGCGGCCCGCGCGCTCACATCGGGCGAACCGGCCCTGTTGCTGATCGGCGGGCATGGCGGGCTTGAGCGGCCGATGCGCCTGGCCGCAGCGATCGCGCAGAAGACGGGTGCGCGGCTTTTCACCGACACGTTCATGTCGCGCCTGGCGCGGGGTCGCGGCCGCACGAAGCCCGAGCGCGTGCCCTATCTGGGCGAGATGGCGGTGCCCATGCTGTCGGGCTTCCGTCAGTGCGTGGCCATCGGCACGAAGGCGCCGGTCGGGTTCTTCGGCTATCCCAACAAGCCCTCGACCTTCCTGTCCCCGGAATGCAAGGTGCATATGCCCTGGTCTGCGGGCAATGACCTGTCGGATGTGCTCGAGGCGCTGGCGGCCGAAGTGGGCGCGGCGCCGGTACCTTCCATCACGGATGGGCCGGTGCCGTCGCTGCCGGGGGCGGGCAAGATCTCGATCGAGACCTTCGCCAATGCCACGGCGGCGCTGCTGCCGGAGGGGGCCGTTGTGTCGGATGAGGCCAATTCAAGCGGGCTTTG
>JBILGJ010000363.1:0-3158 GCA_044351125.1 Micropepsaceae bacterium | reverse complement strand
GGTCTCTTCGAGTCCCTCCCGGGCATGAAGCTCTTCGCCGACGCCGTCTTCACGGCAGGGGCCATCGCGCTCAGCTTTGCCGCCGCCGCCCCGCCCGAACCCGACCTCGACGAGGTCTCTCGCGAGCAGCTATCCGAGGAAGGCCGCAAGGCACGCGAGGCCGAATACCGGTATGCGCTGGGCCTTGCCGCGGCCCATCAGGGCCTGTGGGACTGGAATTTCGAGACAGACACGTTGTTCGTGTCACCCTCGGTCGAGGCCCTGCTGGGCCTCGAGGCCGGCGCCATGGGCAACTCCGAACGAAGATGGGCGGACCTCATCCTGCCCGAAGACATCGCCATCTACGCCGATGCGATGAACACCAATCGCCGGCAGGGAAACGCGTCCTTCACACTGGAAGTCCGCATGCGGCACGGCAAGGGCGGGTTTCGCTGGGTCCAGCTCCGCGCAAGCTGCGTGGCAAATGCCGGCGGGCGCGCGATCCGCTGCATCGGCGTCGTCAGCGACATCACCGCCCGCAAGGCACAGGAACAACGCAAGCCGGTCGATGACGAGGTCGATCCCGCGACCGGCCTGATCCAGCGCGCCGCGTTCGTCAGGCGTCTCGACGCCATGCTGACATCCACGAAGGCCAGCAAGGCGCGCACCCATGGCGCCGTCCTCGCCGTCGATGTCGACCGCGTGCGCACCGTCATCGATGCGATGGGTCATGAAGCCGGTGACCGCTTCCTCGTCCAGATCGCCCAGCGCCTCGACCACGCCGTCGGCCCCGAGGACGCGGTGGCGCGTCTGGGGGGCGAGGAGTTCGCGGTGCTGGCCCTCGGCAGTCCCGGCGATGAGGACGGCGCAGCCGTGGCGCAGCGCATTCGCGATGCGCTGACGCAGCCGGTCTCGCTGGGCGGACGCGACATTTATCCGGCAGCGTCGATCGGCCTTGCGCTTGTTGAAGCCGACCATCGCCAGGGCACGCAGGTCCTGCGCGAGGCCGAGCTGGCCATGTACCACGCCAAGCGGGCAGGGCGCGGCGGCTTCGAGATCTACCAGCCACAGATGAAGCCGCGCTCGCCTGACCGCCTGACCATGGACGCTGACCTGCGCTCGGCGCTCGAGCGCCAGCAGATCGAGCTGCACTACCAGCCGATCATCCGCCTGTCAGACAACTCGGTGGCCGGTTTCGAGGCGCTTATGCGCTGGCGCCACCCCCAGCGCGGGATGCTGGCACCAGGGGATTTCATACCGCTCGCCGAGGAAACGGGCCTCATCATTCCGCTGGGCAGCTATGCGGTCGAGCGTGCCGCCGTCGAGTTGCGTCGCTGGCAGCAGGCCTTTCCGATGCGCGATCCGGTCTTCTGCAGCGTCAACGTGTCGGCACGCCAGCTGCTGCGCCAGGAATTCTTCGAAGATGTCATTGGCATCCTGGACCGGCAGAACCCGCAACGCCTGTCCCTGAAGCTCGAGATCACCGAGAGCGTGATCATGCAGAACCCGGACTCGATGGCCGAGGCCCTGCAGCACCTCAAGGACGCCGGGGCAGGTCTCGCGCTCGACGATTTCGGAACGGGCTTCTCCTCGCTCGCCTACCTGCAGCGCTTCCCTTTCGACACCGTCAAGATCGATCGCAGCTTCATTACCGACATGGCCCATAACGAGGAAACGCCGGTCGTTCTGCGCTCGATCATCCGCCTGGCACATGACCTCGACATGTCTGTGGTCGCCGAGGGCGTGGAAACGCAGGTCGAAGCTTCAAGTCTCAGGTCGCTGCAATGCGAATTTGCGCAAGGCTTCCTGTTCGGCGCACCGATGACGGCCAACCAGGCCTACAATTTCCTGGCAGCAAGCCTGCGTCCGGCACCAGCGCCACGCGGCCTGCCGCGTCCGGGAGGATCAGGCTCGTCCCGTGTCCCGCGAAAGCTGTGAGGGTGTGATACCGAGCTTTCGAAGCCCGTGTTCCCACTTCAGCTGATACTGCTGTCCAAACAGCAGGAAGTCATCGGAAGGGCAAATGAGCCACGCATGACGGGCCAGCTCCGCCTCAAGCTGCCCCGCGCCCCAGCCCGCATAGCCAAGCGCCAGCATCGAGGCCCTGGGACCGCGTCCCTCTGCAATGTCCGTCACGACATCCACCGTGGCGGTAAGCCCCAGGTTCAGTCCCGCATGCCCCCCGATCCGCATCGTGTTGCTGCCGGACGCATACTCGCCCGAGTGCAGGACGAACCCGCGTTCGGTATCGACGGGGCCGCCAAACAGCACCGGCACGCCGTCGGTGCTGCTGGCCTTTGGCATGATCCGCAACTGCCGCAGCAGGTCGACGAACGACATGTCGCGCACGATCTTGTTCAGGATGAGGCCCATCGCACCGCGCTCCGAGTGCGCGCAGAGAAAGATCGCAGCCCGCTCCATTTTGCGGTCCGGGATATTCGGCATGGCGATCAGCACCTGACCCTCGAGCGAGCCCGAGGTTGGAGCCGATGCCTGTCCTGATGCGCCAAAGAAACCCATGGGTTAAGTTTTATCACGTTTGGGTTGATCTGGAAGGGACCCGCTGCGCTGCCGCGATGAATTTCCGCGCGCCGCCTGCATGAAGGCCGTCGCCCGGAAGTACAGGATCGCGGCCCTCAGTGGACGGAGCGATCCTTGCAGTGCACGGATTATTTTTCGTTCATCTGGCACGACAGGGCCCATCACGCGGACGTCACCTTCACGGCAGGACTCGGCTGCCCGTCCTCCCGGCAATCCACAAGACCGGGCCTGTGGACCCGCGGCCCCAGGGCCTGCAACGTCGGCAAACACGCAGGGGCGACCACGCGTTCAGTAGGGGAAATCCGAATACGGCGGGCGTCGCACCTTTCATATCTGCGCCGGATCGCCTACATCACGCCCATCCGCACACCCCGTCTGAGAAAGGACCACCCCATGACGATCCAGGTTGGAGAGAAGATCCCGTCCGCCACGCTCACCCACATGACGGACAAGGGCCCAGCCCCTGTCTCGACTGACGAACTCTTTGCCGGCAAGAAGGTTGTGCTCTTTGCCGTGCCCGGCGCCTTCACGCCGACCTGCTCGGCCCGCCACCTTCCGGGCTATGTCGAGCACGCGGCAGACTTCGCGAAGAAGGGCGTCGACAATGTCGTCTGCCTCTCCGTGAACGACGCCTTCGT
>JBILGJ010000362.1:0-3180 GCA_044351125.1 Micropepsaceae bacterium | reverse complement strand
CCCAAATCCAGACCAGCACAATTCTAGAAAGAGAACCAAGACAGCTCAAAGTCATTGGCCATAACCAATACGACCCTTACGCCGCCCTCATTCCCCTTCCCGGTAAACAACAATGTCAAATCGCAGCGCCTGAACCACCCCGGCCATGCCGGACCCATCCAGACGAATAACGCCACCGGTTGCCGTGTTTCGTAACACCCGGCGGCGTCGAGGTGCGGGGATATATTGAGGCGTCACACGCTTGTCAAACGCCTTTTGCATCTATTCGCGCTTTTCCACACCCCACAGGCAAGCCAAACGGACGCACCCACGCAAAACCGGCGAAAGACAGGGAAAACAAGCAATAAACAGCGCGCCCGTCAGCCTGCATGCGCAATGTATTCACGCATCGAAGACCGCTCGAGCTCGCTGTCCTCCATGCGCCGCTTCACAATGTCTCCAATCGATACAATGCCCAGGAGCAGGCCGCCCTCGACGACCGGCACGTGACGGAACCGGCCCTCGGTCATCATTTCCATCAGGTCCTGCGCGGTATCCGTAAGCCTGCATGTGGCCACCTGGCGCGTCATGACCAGGTGAACCGGCATCGAGAGCGCCTCCTCGCCATGTCGCGAGATGGCCTGGACCACATCACGCTCCGACACGACGCCTATCAGGCTCTCGCCGGCGCCACTCACGACAACAGCTCCGATTTTCCTGCTCGAAAGCAGGTCGCACACCTGCCGGATCGTAGCCGAGGGTTGCACGGTTTCTACCCGCGCCCCCTTGTGTTTCAGGATTGCAGCAACAGTCATGTCATCCTCCCTTCAAAGGGCGGCAGGCGCACTGGTAACGCCGGAAGACAGAACCTGCGAGCCAGCGGCCGAGGCCAATGAAGGGAAGTCTGCGCCCAAAACAGCAGGCTTGCAATTCAGATCTTCACGCCGCCCGGCGCACCTGCGCACGCGTCGCGACCGCAATATCCGTACACGGACGTCTTGCGGCCGCACCGGAAAAATCGAGGTTTCTCCTGACGCTTCGGCCTGAATAACGAACCAGGACTGGCAAACAGCAACCATTAACGGAACGCGTTTTCGTAAAATCGCAGCTGTTTCTGCGTCGCAATCATTGTATTTTGCATCGCAGCAAACACGTGACGGGCAAACCGCATGAGCACCGAGTCCAAGCAGACGACAACCGGCCCCAAGGCATTGACGGTTCCCGACATCATCGCGCGCAAGGGCAAGACGCCCATCGTCTGCCTCACGGCCTACTCGACACCACAGGCAGAGGCCGTCGATGCGCATTGCGATCTCGTGCTGGTCGGCGACAGCGTCGCCATGGTCGTGCACGGCCTGCCCTCGACGATCGGCGCCACCCTCGAGATGATGATCATGCATGGCGCCGCTGTCCGCCGCGGGCTCAAGCGCGCCCTCATGGTCGTCGACATGCCCTTCGGCAGTTACGAGGAAAGCCCGGAACAAGCCTTCAGGAACAGTGCACGCGTCATGGCCGAGACGGGCTGCGCGGCCGTCAAGATCGAGGGCGGCGAACGCATGCGCGACACGATCCGCTTCCTCACGGACCGCGGCATCCCTGTCATGGCCCATGTCGGCCTCACGCCCCAATCCGTCAACGTCTTTGGCGGTTTCCGCCTCCAGGGCAAGAGCCGCGATGCTGCACGCGTGGAGGCCGACGCCCGGGCCGTAACCGGGGCCGGCGCCTTTTCCGTGGTGCTGGAAAAGATACCGGCAACGCTCGCCGAACGCATCACGCGCGAAACCGCCATTCCCACGATCGGCATTGGCGCATCGCCAGCCTGCGACGGACAGATCCTCGTGATCGACGACATCCTCGGGCACTACGCCGGGTTCAGGCCCAAATTCGTCAAGCGCTATGCCGAGCTCGGTACCCTCTCCGCCGAGGCGGTCGCAGCCTACGCGGCCGACGTCCGGGCCCGCCGCTTTCCTGGGCCAGAGCATCTTTTCCACGACGCCGAGTGATATCGATGGCCACCAATCGCATGAAGACCGTACGCACGGTCGCCGAACTTCGACAGGTCGTCGCAAGCTGGAAAGCCGCCGGCGCGAAGTCCACCCTGGTTCCCACGATGGGCGCCCTGCACCAGGGTCACCTCGAGATCGTTCGCATGGCACGCACGCTTGCGGAGCGGACGATCGTCTCGATCTTCGTGAACCCCATCCAGTTCAACAACCCAAGCGACCTCGCGAACTACCCAAGGACGCTCGAGGCCGACAGCCGCCTCCTCGACGACGCCGGCGTGGATCTGTTGTTCGCCCCCACCCAATCCGACATGTATCCCGAGGGCTTCTCGACCAAGGTCAGCGTCTCGCGCCTGAGCGACGGCCTTTGCGGCGCCTTCCGCCCCGGACATTTCGAGGGCGTCGCCACGGTCGTGGCCAAGCTGTTCAACCAGTCCGGCGCCGACTTCGCCGTGCTTGGCGAAAAGGACTACCAGCAACTGCATGTCGTAAGGCGCATGACAACCGATCTCGACATCCCGATCGGCATCGTCGCCCACCCGACCGTGCGGGAAACCGACGGCCTTGCGATGTCGTCCCGAAACACGCGCCTCACCCCCGAGGAACGCAAGGTTGCCCCGGAACTCGCGCGCCAGCTGAACATCGCGGCCGACGCCTTCCGCGCGGGCAAGCCAGCCAACGACATCTACGCAGCCGCCCGCAAGGCGATCCTCGCTGTCGGCTTTTCAACGGTCGAGTATTTCGAACTGCGTGCCGAACGGGATCTGTTGCCCCTGCAATCGCTGACGGAACCCGCGCGCCTGCTCGTCGCAGCAAATCTTGGCAGGGTAAGGCTGATTGACAACATCCAGGTCTCACGCGCCTGATCCAGGGCCGCGGAAAGGTCACCAAAGTGTGCGGACGTTTCACCCAGGCCTTTTCCTACAGCGACCTGCACGCCTATTTCAGCTTCTTTGGGCAGCCACTGGGCAATCTCGAACCTCGATTCAGCCTCTGCCCGACCCAGGACATCATTGTTGCCCTGCCCGCACCCGACGGCGGACACAAGCTGGAGCGAATGAGATGGGGCCTTGTGCCGCCGTGGTGGCAGAAGCCCTTGCGCGAATTGCCATCAACCTTCAACGCACGCGCGGAAACCGTTTCCGAGAAACCCACGTTCCGGGCGGCCTTCCGAGCCCGGCGCTGTATCATTCCGGCA
>JBILGJ010000361.1:0-3185 GCA_044351125.1 Micropepsaceae bacterium | reverse complement strand
TCTTCAAGATCGCCGTCGAGTTCGAGGATACCGTGGACTGGACGGATGCAACCACGAAGTCCTACGCCCACCTGATCGGCTCGATAGCACGACGGGAAGGTCTGAAGCCTCTCTCGGCCGAGGCCGTCGCGCTGATCATGGAGCAGTCATCGCGCGAGGCCGAAGACTCCCGCAAACTGTCCCTTCGCGTGGGCGACCTCGCCGACTACCTGCGCGAGGCGGATTTCTGGGCAACCGAAGCAGGACACAAGGCGGTCGAAGCCGCCGACGTGCGCCGTGCGCTCGTGGCGTGGAAGCAGCGCCATGAACGCGCACAGCTCCAATACCTTGAAATGATCCAGCGCAACATCATGCTGGTCGATACCGCATCCGGGAAGATAGGCCAGATCAACGGCCTCAGCGTCCTGTCCATGGGTGGTTACGCCTTCGGCAGGCCAGTGCGCATCACGGCGAGCGTGCGTGTCGGAACCGGCGAGGTGGTCGACGTCGAACGTGAAGTGGAGCTCGGCGGCCCGCTCCACTCCAAGGGCGTTCTCATCATCGGCTCCTACCTGTCATCGCGCTATGCGATGGACCTGCCACCTTCTCTTCACGCCAGCATCGTCTTCGAGCAGTCCTATGCGGGCATCGACGGCGACAGCGCCTCATCAGCCGAGCTCTACGCGATCCTCTCGGCCCTGTCCGGCATCCCGATCCACCAGGGCTTTGCGGTGACAGGCTCGGTCAACCAGCGCGGCGAGATCCAGGCCATCGGCGGCGTCAACGAGAAGATCGAAGGCTTCTTCAGCCTGTGCAAGGCGCGGGGCCTCGACGGCAGCCAGGGCGTGCTGATCCCCAAGGCGAACGAGCAGCATCTCATGCTCGACAGGGAAGTGCTCGAGGCCTGCGAGCAAGGCCTGTTTCATGTCTTCTCGATCCAGACCATCGACGAGGGCATCTCGGTCCTGACCGGAATGACCGCCGGCGAGAGGCACGGCACCGGCCACTTCCCCGACGGCACCATCAACCGCTCGGTCGAAGAGCGCCTGCTGGCCTTCGCAGAGGCCCGCCGTAGATTTGGCGTATCCCAGGCCTAAACGTCGACGACCGAGCGATTGATCGCCTCGATGCGGGGCGCGCCCACGAGCGCCATGCTCGTGCGCAACTCGCGTGTCATCGTCCCAAGCACGGCGCCGACACCCGCCTCGCCTTTCGCGGCAACACCATAGACCCACGCCCGCCCGATCATGCAGGCCTTCGCCCCCAGTGCCAGCGCGCGCGTGATATCCTGCCCCGAGCGGATGCCGCCATCCATCAGCACCGTCGTCCTGTCGCCGACGGCATCGGCGATTCGCGGCAGCACCGATATGGTGGACTTGGCCGCATCGAGCTGCCGCCCGCCATGGTTGGAGACGACAATGCCGTCGGCACCCGTGGCCACAGCCTCGCGCGCATCGTCCTCGTCCAGCACGCCTTTCAGGATGAGAGGCCCCTTCCAGATGCTGCGAACCCACGCGAGGTCCTTCCACGTCACGCTCGGATCAAGCGCCGTGGTCGTCCAGTGCAGCAGCGCACCCAGCGAATTGGCGCCCTTCACCACCCCGGCCAGGTTGCCGAACGTGAGCGGCCGCCCCCGCACGCCGACATCATGAATCCACCCGGGCTTCGAGGCAAAGTTCGCCGCCATCCGCAATCGCGAAAGCAGCGGCAACTGAACGCCCATGCCATTGCGAATGTCCCGATAGCGCGTGCCCAGCACAGGCAGATCGACCGTGAAGACCAGCGCCCCGCAATTGGCAGCCGCCGCCCGCGAGATGATCTCCTTCACCACCCCGCGATCACGCATCATGTAAAGCTGGAACCAGAAGGGCTGGCTTGTCGCACCGTGCACCTCCTCGATCGGGCAGATGCCGACAGTCGACAGCGTGAAGGGAATGCCGGCCTTCTCGGCAGCCTTCGCGGCCTGCACCTCGGCCCGCCGTGCCATCATGCCGGCAAAGCCCACGGGCGCCAGCACGATCGGCAGCGAAAGCTTCTGGCCGAAAAGCGTGGTCGACGTATCGAGCGCCGACACATCGCGCAGAACCTTCTGCTTCAGCGGGATCTTCTGCAGGTCGGTACGGTTGGCATTGAGAGTCGCCTCATCGAACGAACCGCCATCGACATAATCGAACATCAGTTGCGGCAGGCGACGGCGCGCGAGTTCGCGGTAATCCGATACCGAGGCAGGGGCGAGCATGGGCAGGATCCTCCGTGGCGTCTGTCAGTTCGCGGGATAGCGCTTGGCCATGTCGGCAATTGTGGCGTGGAACTCCCGCACGGTTTCGTCGATGACCTGCTTGACTGGCTTGATGCTGTCGATGCGGCCGGCCACCTGCCCGGTCAGCGCAATGGAAGCCTCCATGTCCCCGCCAAAATAGAGGTCCTGTGCCCGCCCGAACTCTGCGACCACCGGCGGTCCCTGATAGGTGGGAACCAGTTCACGCTCGAGCCGGCTGGTCTTTTCCGTCCTGAGCGCGCGCAGCGCCGGCCGCGAGAACTGATTGAGAAACACGGTGCTCGTGTCCTCGGCGTCGATGATCGCCTGCTTCCAGTTATGGTGCACAGGCGACTCGGCCGCCGACACCATGCGCGTTCCCATCTGCACGCCTTCCGCGCCCAGCGCAAAGGCCGCCGCCATGCTGCGCCCGCAGGTGATGCCGCCGGCTGCGATGATCGGCACATCGACCTTCTCGCGCACCAGCGGCAGCAGCACCATGGTCATGACAGGCTGCGGGTTCTTGAAGCCCCCGCCCTCGCCACCCTCGACCACCAGCCCGTCCACACCCGCCTCGACCGCCTTCAGCGCCGCCTTGAGGGTGGGAACGACATGAAACACCGTAAGCCCCAGCGCCTTCAGTTCCCGACAATACTTGGCAGGATCACCCGCAGACGTGGTCACGAAACGAACCCCCTGCTGCACGATCGCCTCATCAACGAACTTGACGATGTTGGGATCACGCACAAAGGCCAGCGCAATGTTCACACCAAAGGGATGCGGGGTCAGCGTGCGCATCCGCTTGATCTCGTTGCGGACAACCTCAAGCTCGCCCGAGGATGTTTCGATGATCCCCATTCCACCGGCGTTGGACACCGCCGAAGCAAGCTGCGAGCGCGCAATCCAGCCCATGGGCGCCTGCATGATCGGATAACGAACCCCAAGCATC
>JBILGJ010000060.1:0-10612 GCA_044351125.1 Micropepsaceae bacterium | reverse complement strand
GCGTTGAGCCCCTTTGTGGAGAATCGAAGTCGTCCACCCTTGCTGCGCATGCTAACAAAGAATGTTGCGCAACCTTGAGGCTTCTGCGCAACAGTGTTTCTCCATGCGTAACCGTTAACTCTTTTTCCTCTGCGGAAAGCTGCGGTTTTTCGATCAGAGCTCGTGATGCGTCTGCTGCCAGGCGTCCAGCTGCCGGGCTGACACGACGGTCGACACCATGCCGAGGACGCCCAGTCCGAGGGTCATGGCCCATATGATCAGTTGCTTGCCCATTGCGATCCCCGCTGGTTTTGACGTGGGGGCGATGTTGCGCCAAACCTTCTGCGGTAACGTAAACCTGCCGCCTGCCCTCTCCCCGTTTCCTGCGGTTTTTTGTTGGTCACCAGTCATGAACTGGCCTTTACCTTGAGAACCCGTGAACGTATCGAGCGGCATTTTCATGGACCCCGACCGGCTAGGAGGCCGCCATGACCAGTCCCACAGACCGCGCCATCGTCGAGGCGCTGAAACAGGCCCGCGTGATTGCCCTTGTGGGCGCGTCGGCCAACCCGGCGCGCGACTCGCACGAGGTCATGGCCTTCCTGCAGCGCAAAGGACACCGGGTCATTCCCGTCAACCCCGGCCTTGCCGGGCAGACGCTTCTGGGCGAGCGCGTCTTTGCAACGCTCGCCGATATCCCCGAGCGCGTCGACCTCGTCGACGTGTTCCGCAATTCGGAGGCTGCAGGGCCGGTCGTGGATGAAGCGATCGCGATCGGGGCCAGATGCGTGTGGATGCAGCTTGGCGTCATCAACGAGGCCGCCGCCGCGCGTGGGCGCGCGGCCGGACTGACCGTGATCATGGATCGCTGCCCCAAAATTGAGTACTCGCGCTTTCGTGCGGAATTGGGTTGAGTTGCCGGTGAGGCGCGAATCAACAGTCGCGCACCAACCGCTTGCGAGGACCCGCCATGAACATCCAGTCGAAGATGGCCGAGTATGGCTTCAACACGCTGTCCGTGCACGCCGGTGCGGCGCCCGATGCCGTGACCGGCGCCCGTGTCACTCCCATCTACCAGACGACCTCGTTTGTGTTCGACGACGCCGACCATGCGGCTGCGCTGTTCGGGCTCAAGGACGTGGGCAACATCTATACGCGCATCGGCAACCCGACGCAGGCCGTGCTCGAGGAGCGCATCGCAACACTTGAAGGCGGCACGGCCGCGCTTGCGACGGCCTCGGGGCATGCGGCGCAGTTCCTGGTGTTCCATGCGCTGCTGCAGCCGGGCGACGAGTTCGTGGCTGCGCGCCAGCTCTATGGCGGCTCGATCAACCAGTTCACGCATGCCTTCCGCAGCTTCGGCTGGAACGTGCGCTGGGCCGACGCGCGCAATCCGGACAGCTTCCGCCAGCAATGCACGCCCAAGACCAAGGCCTTCTTCTGCGAGAGCATCGCCAATCCGGGCGGCACGATCACCGACATCGAAGCCGTCAGCGCGATCGCGCGCGAATGCGGCGTTCCGCTGATCGTGGACAATACGCTGGCCACGCCCTACCTGACGCGGCCGATCGAGTGGGGTGCGGACGTCGTCGTTCACTCGATGACCAAGTTCCTGGGCGGACATGGCAACTCGATGGGCGGCATCATCGTTGACGGCGGCAGCTTCGACTGGTCGCGCACCAAGCGCTATCCGGTGCTGTCCGAGCCCTGCCCGTCCTATAACGGGATCCGGCTGCACGAGACTTTCGGGGACACGGCGTTTGCCACGGCCTGCCGGGTGCTGGGCATGCGGGACTTCGGCCCTGCCATCTCGCCCTTCAACGCCTTCATGATCCTGGCCGGCATCGAGACACTTCCCCTGCGCATGCAGCGGCACTGCGAGAACGCGCGGGCAGTGGCGCAGTTCCTGAAGCGCCACCCGATGGTGGAGTGGGTGTCCTATGCCAACCTTGCCGATGATCCCTGCCACGGCCTGGCGCAGACCTATTGCCCCAAGGGCGCGGGCGCGGTGTTCACGTTCGGCCTTGCGGGTGGCTATGACGCCGGTGTCTCGCTGGTCAACAATGTGAAGCTTGCCTCGCACCTGGCGAATGTGGGCGACACGCGCACGCTGATCATCCATCCCGCATCGACAACGCATCGGCAGCTTTCGGACGACCAGAGGCTGATGGCCGGCGCGGGGCCTGAAGTGGTGCGCATCTCGGTCGGCATCGAGGACGTGAGCGACATCATCGCCGACCTCGAACAGGCCCTTGCGGCCTGAGGGGCCACGGGCTTGGAGCCAAACCAACAGGCATGGGTCTACAAGATCCTGCGGGCGCGCGAGTGGCTGGCTTTCCGCGAAGCCGGCGTGTTTGCCGGGTCGGTGGATGACCTGCGCGACGGGTTCATCCACCTGTCGGCCCACGCGCAGGTCGAGGGCACGCGCGCCAAGTACTTTGCGGCCGAGCCCGATATCGTGATCCTGCGTGCAGCGACCGCAGCGCTCGGCTCAGACCTGCGCTGGGAACCCTCACGCGGCGGCGCCCTCTTCCCACACCTCTACCGCCCGTTGCGACTGGATGAGGTTGAGGTTTGTGCGGCGGTGTGAGGGTGGTGGCGGATTGAACCACCAGAAGGCCTCCGCCTGCTCTTTTGAAAACATTCGACCGTCATGGCCGGGGGCGCGGCAGCGCAACCCGGCCACCCAGAGCATCCTCAATGCTGCTCAAGGGCGCGCGGCGTTTGATGGGCTGGCGGCAGAGACGGTCGTGCCCGTGATCCCTGGGTGGCCGGTTCGCACTGCCGTGCGACCGGCCATGACGAACGGATTTTTGGAGAGAGAGTGTGTGTGTGTGCGGGTGGTTCGTGCGCTGTCACCGAACCTGCGGTGCCCTTAGCGCGTCGACGTGCAGGAGGGCGGCGGCGATGAGGATGACGGCGCCGAACTGGTGGAGGGCGGCGAGGTGAATGGGCATGACCTCGACCAGGGTCCAGATGCCGATGACGACCTGCTGCACCACGGCGGCAAGCAGGATCAGGCTGGTGGTGCGCTGCCAGCCGGCAAGGCGCTGGCGCCAACCGGCTACGAACAGCGCTATCACGGCCAGGAACACGATGTATCCCATCATGCGATGATTGAACTGGACGGTGGTCACGTCTTCAAACGGGGCCAGCCAGACAGGCGTCGAGGCGTAGGCGCCAGGCGGGATGATGGCCTCGTCCATCAACGGCCAGGTGTTGTAGGTCAGGCCGGCATCGGTACCCGCCACAAAACCGCCCAGCAGGATCTGAAAGAAGATGAGGGCGGCAACAATGTGGGACCATTTGTAAAGGGGATGGGGATCGCGGCGTGCGGGCCACTCGCCCCGCCAGAGCGGCAAGGCGGTGATGAAGATGGCCGAGAAGATGACGAATGCGAGGCCCAGGTGCGCGACAAGCCGGTACTGGCTGACATCGACACGCTCGGTCAGGCCGCTGGCAACCATGTACCAGCCCATGAAGCCCTGCAACCCGCCGAGAATGAAGAGCACCACCAGCCGGGGCACAAGCGGCCTCTCGATCTGTCCCCGGATCAGGAAGAACAGGAACGGCACGAGGAAGGCGATGCCGATCAGGCGGCCGAGGTTGCGGTGGCCCCACTCCCACCAGAAGATGTACTTGAATTCGTCAAGCGACATGCCCTTGTTCAGGATCTTGTATTGGGGGATCTGGCGATAGGCGTCGAATTCCTCCATCCACTCGGCATGCGAGAGCGGCGGAAGCGCCCCGTGGATCGGCTTCCATTCGGTGATCGACAATCCCGATCCGGTCAGGCGCGTCAGGCCGCCGACCACCACCATCAGCGCAATCAGGGCGCAAACGGAGAAGAGCCAGATCGCAAGGGTGCGTCGGGATTGCTCGGCCATCGCGTGCTACTCGACCTTCAGATTCAGGGCACGCCAACGCAGCATGCCGCCAGTTACATTGGCAACCCTCTCGAAGCCGTTCTGCCTGAGGAATAGTGTCGCGCGCGCCGAGCGTGCACCCGAGCGGCAGATCAACGCGACGGGCTTGTCCTTTCCGATCTCGCCAAGACGCTGCGGAAGCGTTCCAAGCGGCATCAGCACTGCGCCCGGTGCATGGCCAAGCTCGGCGTTGAACTCCTGCGGCTCGCGCACGTCGATGAGGTGAACCTGTTCGCCATTTTCCTCAATCCATTCAGGGGCTATCTCGGGGACACCCGCGAATGTGAGTTGCACCGGGCCCCAATCCTGAAGCGACCCCGGCTCGAATTCGGGTTCGCCGCAGCGAAGATTGGCGGGGACCGCAACGTCAATCAGCTTGGGGTGTGCGAGCCCGAGGTTCTTCATGTAGACGACGAAGTCTTCTTCCCTTACGTCGCCGCCGAGGCGTGGGTTGTGGCGCTTCTCCTCGCCCACCGATGACGAGGTATTGCCGGCGTAATCATGGCCGGGCCAGATCGTGCAACTGTCGGGAAGGCTGAAGATCTGCGTGCGCACCGAGTGGAAAAGGCGCGCCGCGCTTCCTTGCTGGAAGTCGGTCCGGCCGCAGCCCCGGATGAGAAGCGCGTCGCCCGTGAAGGCCATGCTCAGGTCGTCCAGCACATAGGTCATGCAACCGTCGGTGTGGCCAGGCGTGGCGCGAGCCTCGACGTTGCGCGCGCCAAAGACAACACGGTCGCCCGGCGCCAGCGGCAGATCGACGCCGGCTGCGCCCCCCTTGGCTGCCAGGGCGATGCGGCTTCCCAGGTGCTCGCGCAGGAGCCAGGCGCCGGTCACATGGTCAGCGTGCACATGGGTGTCGAGCGATGCCACCAGCTTGAGACCGAGCTCGCGCAACAGGGCAATGTCGCGGTGGACCTGGTCGAACACCGCGTCGATGATGATGGCCTCGCGCGAGGCTTCGTCACCGAGAATATACGTGTAGGTTGAGGAGACCGGGTCGAACAGTTGCCGGAAAATCATGAGGTGATGCTCCATCGGGGTGCCGGGTGCTTATAGCAGATGGTGGGGCTGCATGCGGCTGCCCTGGGCTGTCCACAGTCAAAAACCCGGTTTGTACGGGGTTTGCCCTTGGGCGTGCGAGTTGGTAAGCAATCCCCATGCGTATGCGTGTCAAGAAATTCCTCGGCGTTTTCATCCTGATCGGGTTCATCGCCGTCTATTCGTTGCTTGTAATGCGGGTTGCGGTGGACGTGCTGCCGCAGGCGCGGGGCATCTTGGAGTTCATCTTCTATGCCGTCGCCGGCATGGCCTGGGTCGTTCCCGTGCGGTATCTGATCCTCTGGATGAACACGCCCGGCCGCAAGGACAGGGAACAGGAGGCAGCTCATGGCCAACACGGGAGCTAATCCGGGCGAGCCGCCCAAGATCCCGGCGAAGCGCCCCCTCGATCCGATGGTGCGGATCCAGACGGCGATCGAGCGGATCATCCTCTACAGCCGCTATATCCTGATCGTGTTCTATATGGGTCTTGCGTTTGCGCTGGGCGCCTATGCGCTCTCGTTCGTCTTCGAGGTGGTCCACGTTGCCGAGCTTGCGCTCAAGCCGCTGCAGGGCAAGGGCGAAACCGTCAACATGGTGATGCCAATCCTGGAGCTCATCGACGGCGCCCTGGTATCAGGGCTGATCGTGATGGTCATGCTGAGCTCGTACGAGAACTTTGTCGGGCGCTTCGGGGACGAGGCGCTTGATGACTCGCCTGAATGGCTGCGCCGGCTCGATCCTGGATCCCTCAAGGTGAAGGTGGCCACGGCGCTGCTCACCATCTCGGCCGTGAAGCTGCTGCAGGTGTTCATGGACCGCGAGAAATACAGCGACAGCGACATCTACTGGAAGATCGTGATCCACGGGATGTTCATCGCCTCGGCGCTTGCGCTTGCCTTCCTCGACCGGATCACGGCCCAGGGTCACAAGGGGCATCCCCCCAAAGACAGCGGACCAAAGAACCCACCCTCAGAATAACTGGAGGCCTCGCATGCCTGACGCCAGTGGCATCTTCCTGGGCAGGGGGGCTGCGGACAACCAACTCCTGCTCTCTTCGGCCAATCGCCACGGCATGATCGCCGGCGCCACAGGCACCGGAAAGACCGCGACGCTGCGCGTGCTGGCCGAGGGATTCAGCCGCGCCGGGGTTCCGGTGTTCGCGCCCGACATCAAGGGAGACCTTGCGGGGCTCTGCATGCCGGCCGAGCAGAAGCCGTTCATCGCCGAACGCCTTTCGAAAATCGGCAATCCGGCCTGGGCGCCCGAGGGACACCCGGTGGTGTTCTGGGACCTGTTCGGCGAGCTGGGGCATCCGCTGCGGGCCACCGTCAGCGAGATGGGCCCAACCCTGCTCGCGCGCATGCTGCAGCTGAACGATACGCAGGAAGGCGTGCTCAACATCGTCTTCCGGATTGCCGACGAGCAGGGGTTGCTGCTTGTCGACCTCAAGGACCTGCGGGCCGTGCTGGTCAATGTGGGCGAGAGCGCCGAGAGATATACCATCGAGTACGGCAACATTGCTGCGGCGAGCATCGGGGCCATCCAGCGTGCGCTGCTGACGCTCGAGAACCAGGGCGGCGAGGTGTTTTTCGGCGAGCCGGCGCTGGACCTGAATGACCTTCTGTTCACCGACGAGCGCGGGCGTGGAGCGATCCATGTCCTGGCCGCCGAGAAGCTGTTCGGCAATCCGAAGCTCTATGCCACGTTCCTGCTGTGGATGCTGTCGGAACTCTTCGAGCAGATGCCCGAGGTGGGCGACCTGGAGAAGCCGAAGCTCGTCTTTTTCTTCGATGAGGCGCATCTTCTGTTTGATGATGCACCCAAGGCGCTCGTCGACAAGGTCGAACAGGTGGTGCGGCTCATCCGCTCGAAGGGGGTTGGCATCTATTTCATCAGCCAGTCACCGCTCGACGTGCCGGACGAGGTGCTGGGGCAACTCGGCAACAAGGTGCAGCATGCGCTGCGCGCCTTCACGCCCAAGGACCGCAAGTCGGTCAGGGCGGTTGCCGACAATTTTCGCGAGAACCCTGCCTTCAGTGCCGCGGATGCCGTGCAGGAGCTGGCCGTTGGCGAAGCGCTGGTATCGACGCTGGATGCCAAGGGCATCCCCTCGGTGGTCGACCGCGTTCTGATCGTGCCGCCCACAGGCCGCATGGGTGCCATCACGCCCGAGGAACGCGCCGCAGTGATGGCGCGCAGTCCGCTCAACGGGATCTACGATGAGGCCGTGGATGCCGAGTCGGCTTATGAGATCCTTCGTGCGCGCGCCGACGCGGCTCCCGAGGGACCTGTGCGCAAGGGCACCGGTCGCAGGGCGCAACGCCGAACCTGGGGCGAGCCGCCTGCCCCGCCCTCGCGCCCCGCGCCGCGTGCGTCGAACCGGCAGACCATCGCCGAGGCTGCGACCAAGAGCGCGGTGCGCACGATTGCTTCTTCGCTCGGCCGGGCGCTGGTGCGCGGCGTGCTGGGTTCACTCCTGAAAAGGTGAGGCTTCCATGAAACTGAACCGCATACTCGCTGCCATCGTGATCGCAATCAGCGCCAGCGCCTGTGCCGCCACGCCGGGTGGCGCCAATGTCGACCAGATCACGGGCGTCGCCTGGGCGGCGACCGAGATCAGTGGCAAGCCCGTAAACACGCGGGCGCCGGTCACACTCTCGTTTGCTGACGGGCGCGCCTCGGGCCATAGCGGATGCAACCGCTATTCGGGGACAGCGACCATCGAGGCCGACCGCATCCGCATCGCCGAGATCGTGTCGACGAAGATGGCGTGTATGGAAGACGGGGCCATGCAGACCGAAATGACCTATCTTCAGGCGCTGTCCGGCGCCGAGGCGTGGTCGGTTTCGGCCGACGGCATGCTCACCCTCACGGGCAGCAAGGGCACGGTTGTGTTCCGGGCCCTGCAGGACAAGAACGGTCTCTGAAATCCGCGGAATTCCCCTAACAGGGGAAATCGCATGGCAAGGTTCGCGCGCGGGAAGCGGCCTGCTGCCTTGGCCCGGTCGCAATTTCATGCGACCAATCGGACGGTATATTTGGTGCCGGGGCCAGGTGGGAATGTTCAGGAAGCTCAGGGAGACGCTGCGCGGCAAGGTCGGCAGCCCCATGGCCACAGACCAGGACGCCTTCAGCGGTCCAGCCTTCGCGGCGCGCGAACCGCAGATCTTCGGCACGCAGGGCAGTGCGGCATCGGACGAAATCGTGCGCAAGCTCCAGTCCGAGCGCGGGTCGCACGTCATTGGTCTCATTCACCGTCACCAGCACGAACGCGAGACATGGGAGCAGTGGTTCTTCGACGCGATGATCGGCGAGCACCACCTGCAGGACTTCATGGCCGCGATCGCGCAGGTGCCGCCGGATGCGAAGCTGGACATCATCCTGCATGCTGTTGGCGGCTTCTCGCTGCCGGTGCAGCAGATTGCCCGCGCGATCAAGGCGCATCCGGGCGAGACGACGATCTTCGTGCCACATTACGCCCACTACCTGGCGACGCTGATCGCGCTGGCGGGCGACCGGATCGTGATGGGGCCGGCGGCGACAATGTCCTTCCTCGAGCCGGCTGACGGCCTGCTTCAACAGGTGATCCGGCAGAAGGGCGTGAACCGGACGCAGGACCTGACCATCATGCGCCTGACGATGGCGCGCAACCATGGCCGCGAGCTGCGGGCTTTCGTTGGCGAAATGCTGGCGGGGACGGCGTCGTCCCGCGTGGTGAAGGAGCTTGTCGGCGGGCAGCGTCCGCCGTGGGATCCGCTCACGGCGGGCGACGCAAAAGCCTTGGGGCTTGCCGTATCGACCGATATGCCCGCGTCCCTGTTCCGCCTGCTGCAGGCCTGCCGCTCGGCGCCGACACGCGACCAGGGCGTACGCACCGTCGACCGCCATGTCAGCCATGCCCAGGCCAGCCTGCTGATGGCTCATGACATGGAAACATGCCTGGCACACGGAGCGATCCTGCCAACCTTCGATGCGGCGCTTCGCGTGCCGCAGGCGTTCGCCCATGGCGGCGAGGACCACGGGGACGAGGGCGAGGATGATGCGCACGGCGTGGCGCTGGAGAGTTGCGACATCACGCTGCGACCGCTGATCGCTGCCATGGAACAGGCGCGCGGCAGCCGGGTCGTCTGCATCATCCACCAGCCCGGCATGGAAAGCAGCTCCGTCGATACGGTCACCACCGAGGACGTGCTGACAGCGCTGCAGTCGACGCCATCCGACAAGCCGCTGGACATCATCCTCCATACACCGGGTGGCTATTCGTACCAGGCGCACCAGATCGCGCTTGCGGTGAAGGCGCATCGCGGACGCAAGACCGTCTTCGTGCCCTATTTCGCGATGTCGGGCGGCACGGTGATCTCGCTGGCGGCCGACGAGATCGTTCTTGCCCCCAATGCGGTTCTTGGGCCGATCGACACACAGTTTCGTGTGCAGCACCTCAAGCGCATGATGCCTGCGCGTGCAGTTCTTGACCTTTGTGCCACGAAGCGCCGCAGCCGGATCCATGATGAACTTGTCGAGTTGGGAATCGAGTGCAAGCGCTCGGTAACCCAGGACCACAAGTCGGCACTTGCGCTGATGCAAGGCACGTATGCGCGCGCGACGGCCGAGCGGATCGCGCACACGCTCAATGACGGCACGCTGACGCACGGCTTCCCGGTGACATATGCCCATGCCCGCAAGCTCGGGCTGAATGTCAGAACCGACATCCCACCCGAGGCCATTGCGGTCGTCCGTGCCTACCGCCGCAACCGGTGGGGCAAGCGCAGCGTCATCTTCTGCGGCTAGGGCAGCCCTATTCGGCTGCCTGCCGGCGGCGTTCCGCGAAGTAAGGGATCAGGTGCTCGCCAATGAGTTCGATCGAGCGTACAGCATTTGCGTGCTGGATCTGGCCGAACTGCACGAGGCACATCATCCTGTCGGCGCCGATGGCCTCGTAGGCCTCGAACTTGCGGCGGCAAAAATCGACATCGCCGATGATGACCGAGTCGAGCTCCTCGAGAACATCGTGCGCTTCCTCGGCGCTGATCTCCTCGCCCCGGGCCATGAGCTTGAGGAGCCGCAGGACGGGGATTTCATCCGGAGCGATGTCGAGGCTCGTCGTGTCATCTCCCGACAATGCGGCGGTGGCGCGGGGCGCGTTCGGGTGCAGGCCCGAGCGGATCACATCGTACCAGACCGCGCGCGGCACCTTGAAGACGATGGGGGCTGCATTCACGTACCAGAGTGCTGACCAGGCCGCGCGGGAGGCGATTGCGGCCTTACGGCTCTCGGCGACGTGGACGAATGTGAAGACACCCTTCTGGTTGTTGAGCATCCTGCCTACCGGCTGCTTGCAGGCAGCCAGTCCGCGCCGGTACTCGTCCATCATCTGCCCCATGAAGCCGACGGGCGACAGCAGCGTTGTTCCAAGCGCGCCGATGCCAAGTTCACCGGCCATGTAGAAGGATTCAGGGCTGCCGCAGGTCTGCCAGAACCGGGGATGTGGCTGCTGCACCGGGCGTGGAACGCAATTGCGTTCCGGAATGCTGAAATCCGGCGAGGCATAGCTCAATGCAGGTTCGGTCCAAAACTTCCTGATGATCGAGAAGGCCTCGCGGACCTGGTTGCGGGCGGTCTCGGGGTTGACGCCGAAGGTCTCCCACTCCTTGCCACCCGATTTCGCA
>JBILGJ010000360.1:0-3198 GCA_044351125.1 Micropepsaceae bacterium | reverse complement strand
TTCGGCAAACAGGTGGCCAAAGCTGCTTCCGCGCAACTCGCGCCCGAAGAGATCGCACACACCCGTTCCGGCCAGCACGAACGAGAACCGGTCGTTGCCTTCGCGGCGCAGCAGGAATGTGAAGGCGAGGTGCTTCTTGATGTCCCGCGGAGCGATCGACGTCTTGGCGGGCGCAAGCTGCTCGCCGCGCATGCTGCGCCAGTAATTGAGAAGCAACTGTGTCTGCTTGTGGCGCATGGGCGTGGCATCCTGTTGCGGCCCACCCTGTCCCTCTTTCGTGCAGGTCGAGGCTTGGGGGTCCGTAACCCCAGGACTGCCAGAACCGTGCCAGTTGCATGATGAACACCGGCACCGACCCGCGGCCGCCGCGTTTGCGCCAACCGCAGGGTTGCCATCGGGTTAACGGAACGCCCTAACCGCCGATTGGTCCCCCATTGCGACGCCGCACGACAAGCACAGCGGGTCGCCCCGGCACACCCGACTTGAAATCAGGCCACACCTTGTGCGGTTTTGGATCAATGTCCTCGCCGGGATGCTGCACGGCAAGGAACAGCGTCTCGCCGTCGGGCGTGAATTCCGGCCCCGTCGCCTCCGCACCTCGCGGCACATTCAGGAACAGGCGCGGCTTCGCCCGCTGCGGCCCATCGACGGCGCACGCAAACAATCCGTTCGGGATCGGCTTGCGAAATGCCCAGCGGCGGTTGTCAGTCCCGATCCACAGCCGCCCCTTCGGGTCGAAGACCAGATTGTCGGGCCCGGACAGGGCCGACACGTCGGGATCCTGCGCGTCCTCACCCTCAAGCGGCCCTGCCAGCAGGAAAACAGACCAGTTGAAGCGCTCGGCCGCATGATCGATCGCGGCGCCTTCGCCGGGGGGAACAAGTTCAAGGATATGCCCATCCTCGTTCTCGGGTCGCGGATTGGCCGCATCGACGTGAACCTCTTTGCGGTCGTTGTTCCGCGTCAGGTTGACGAACACATGCCCCGTCACAGGCGAGACCTCGATGTCTTCAGGCCTGTCCATCGGCGTGCCACCCGCGACCTGCGCCGCACGGCGCGCATCGATCACAATGTCCGCCTGCGAGGTGAAGCCATATTCCGCGGTCAGCTTGCCCTGGCCGTGGACCAGAGGGACCCATGTGACGCCATCCTCGTCGAAACGTGCGACGCTCAGCGTACCTTCATCCAGCAGGCGCCCATTGGCAGTACCTGCCGCCGGGTCGAACGTTCCATCCGACACGAAGCGGAAGACGAACCCCCACACGCGATCTTCGCCCAGGTAAACCACCACCCGGCCATCTTTGTTGATGACAGGTGTTGCCGCCTCGTGGCGACAGCGCCCAAGCGCCGTGCGCTTGATGGGTACTGCGTGGGGCGAAAACGGATCAACCTCGACCATCCAGCCGAACCGATTGGATTCACGGGGCTCGACCGATACGTCAAAACGCCTGTCGACCCGCCCCCAGGGCATCCGCCGCAGCGGCGCACCCGCTTCGACGGCAGCCTGCTCTGCTGCGGTAAGTCCAGCCTGCGCCAGCAACAGGGACTCGGTTTCCCGATCGCCGTCAGGAATGCGACCGATGAAATAGGATTGGAAATTCTCTTCCGCCGACAAGACCGTTCCCCAGGGCGTCTTGCCGCCGGCACAGTTACCCAGCGTCCCCTTGGCCCGTCGGCCCGAGGGATCCTGACGCGTCTGAAGACGCCTGTCGCCAGCCGCCGGCCCGCTGATCACCATGGGCGTAGTGGCACTGATGCGCCGCGCCAGCGGGCTCTTGAGGTCGACCTGCCACTTCCCATCCAGCTTGACCATGCCGACGACGCTCAGGCCCACGGCTTCCTGTTCCAGCGCAACGCTCGCCGCAGTGTAGCGGGGCATCCGCCGGCCCGCGGGTATCATATCTTCGAGCGATGCATACTCGTGATTGACAACCAGGACGCCCCGATCGGGCTGCCCCGTGACAGCGGGCGCAGGCAGGAACGCGACGTAATCACAGTTGAAACCGAACTGATGCTTTTGCGTCCGCGCCTTCAGTCGACCAGGCTTGAACTTGGGACCACCGGCGCGCAACACATCACCCCACCGGATCAGCACCTCGGCCTCGTAGCCATCGGGCACCGCGTGCGTGTCGATCACCTCGGAGGGTAAGGGCTTGAAATCGAGCACAGGCGCACGCGCTGCGGCACCGCTCCGACCAACGGCCGGGGTCTCACAACCCGCCAGCACGGGGGCTACAACAGCCGCGCCTGCACCCATCAGGAACAGACGGCGCGAGATCAGCGCCCGAATGGGCGCCGGCGCGCTGGCCGCAACCCGGTCTTCACCCTGGTCTTCCCAATGCATCTTATGCAGCGTCCTCGAAGAAGGTTAAACCCGAAGCCTAGAGCGGTTTCATGTCGTTTGCATAACGCTTCCAGTTCTCGACGTAGTGCAGCGCCGAAAGGCGGTTCATCGCCTCTTCGCGCTCGCCCGCCTGCCGGACGATCCGCCCCGGCGCCCCCATCACCACAGAATTGTCAGGGATTTCCTTGCCCTCGGTGATCAGCGTGTTGGCGCCGATCAGACAGTTCTTCCCGATGCGGGTCCGGTTCAGGATAATGGATCCGATGCCGATCAGCGTGTTGTCGCCGATGGTGCAGCCATGCAGCATAACCATGTGCCCCACGGTCACTCCCGAACCGATGGTCAATGGCACGCCAGCATCGCTGTGCAGCACCGACCCGTCCTGGATATTGGTGTTTTCTCCCACCGTGATCAGGTCATTGTCGCCACGGATGACGGCGTTGAACCAGACGCTGGCCCCCGGCAGCAGGCGCACATTCCCGATCACCGAGGCACTCGGCGCGATCCAGTAGGCCCCAGCGGGCGGCAGTTGCGGGACAATGTCTCCCAGCCGATAGGCAGTCATGGCGGTCACTCCTCAGATCCGTGCGGATTATCACCGCTTTCAGCACCGCGCGACACCCCCGCAAATGCCGCGCCTTCCCGTACAGGTTGCCCAAGCGCGGCTCCCGATATCAAATCGCGTGGTTCCCAAACGAATCAAGTGTGCCAAATTCGGACCGCTGCGACCCGGATCCCCCTCTTTCCCGGGGTGCGGCTCAGAACATGCATGTCAGACCGTCATGTCCCGGAATCCGTCATCGGATCCAGGCAGTGGAGTTTGCAAATGAAAACAGGATCGCTGGTCCTCGCGA
>JBILGJ010000359.1:0-3203 GCA_044351125.1 Micropepsaceae bacterium | reverse complement strand
ACGACAAAGAACTCCCCTAAAGTTTGGGTCGGCGACAAGCGGCGTCGCCGCCCGACTCGATTGCGGCAAGTGAAACAATACACGCGGATGCCAAGTCAATCTTGGGGGCCGATATTAACCCCGACCCCACTAGGCCCATTGGCACGGTTGCCAGCAGCTCCGCTTGCGCCAAGCCGTGACAAGGGTCGCAAGACCGAGCCTCAGACCGGAATGACAGTCCGCCGCTTCGCCTTGACCCACCACCAGACCTGGAGCCGCGTGACATAGATCGCCGTGAACATCGACGTCAGGATGCCCAGCACCAGCGCCACGGCAAAGCCGCGAACCGGACCGGAACCGACCTGCAGAAGGATAAGGCCCGCCAGCACCGTCGTGAGGTTCGAGTCGATGACCGTCGTCATCGCGCGCGAGAACCCGGCATCAATCGCTGCCATGATGGTCTTGCCGTTGCGCTGCTCCTCGCGGATACGCTCATAGATCAGCACGTTCGCGTCCACCGCCATGCCCATCGTCAGCACGAAGGCCGCGATACCCGGCAGGGTCAGCGTCGCCCCGACCGCCGTCATCAGGCCCAGCAGCAGGACGATATTCACGACAAGCGCGACGTCGGCAAACAGGCCGAACAGCCTGTACTGCAGCAGCATGAACCCGACGACCAGGACAAGTCCGGCCAGCGCCGCATAGAGGCCGGCCTCGACCGACTCCGCGCCAAGCTCGGCACCGACCAGCCGCTGGTCTTCTGCCTTGAGCGGCACGACCAGCGCGCCTGAATTCAGCAGCACCGCCGTCTCGTTGGCCTCTTCGATGGTGAAGTCGCCCTCGATGATGCCCGAACCGCCAAGGATGGGCCCCCGGATATTCGGCGCGGTGATGACGACGCCGTCCAGCACCGCGGCAAAGCGCCGGCCCACATTGTCACGGGTAACGTCGGCAAAGCGCCGGGCGCCCTGCGCGTTGAACTCGAAGGCGATGATCGGCAGCGACGTCTCCGAGCTGAACGTGCCCTGTGCCCGGTTCAGCATGTCGCCCGTGATGACCGCCCGTTCCTTGACGACGATCGGTATCTGGCGCGCGGCCGCCCCCCGCCCCAGGGTTTCCTTGAGCAGCTTCGTGCCCGGCGGAATGCGGCCAGCCTGCATGTCGCCCATCGAGACCGTGTCATCCACCATGTGGAATGTCAGCTTGGCTGTCGCGCTGCCGCGCTTGATGATTTCCTGGGGAGCGGTCGCGCCGGGAACCTGGACGATGATGCGCCGTTCGCCCTGCGGCTGGATCGTCATTTCCCGCGTACCGTCGGGATCGATGCGCTTGCGAAGGATTTCCTGGCTTTGGGCCATGGCATTGACACGGATCTGCTCGATGCCCGAGGGTGTGATCTTCAGCATGGCGTCACCGGTCGCAGACACGGTCACGTCGAACTCGTTTGCCGACACACCAGCCACACCGCCCGCCACAGGGTTGGAAAGCCCCTTAAGGTAGGTCCGCGCGTCCTCAAGCCGGGTCAGATCCGAGATCTGCAGCTTGACGGCATCGTCTGTCGTGGACAGACCGGCATAGGTGATCTTCTCCTTGCGCAGGCCACGACGCACTTCTTCCAGCGTGTCCTGCAGCCGGTCCTTTACCGCAACCTCGATCTGTGCCTCGAACAGCACATAGACGCCTCCCTGCAGGTCAAGACCGAACGTCACCGGCTTGGACGGCAGGAACGACGCCGTCTTCTTCAGCGAGTCGCGCACCTCGGCGGGCAGAAAATTGGGAAGCGCGGTCACGATCCCGAACACGCATATCAGAAGGATCGTGATGATCTTCCAGGGTTGCATCTGCAGCATGATTGAAGCCCGCCTCCGGTCCTTCGACGCTTATTTCTTGTCTTCGGTCTTTGCGGCGCCATCGCTCGCGGTATCTGTCTTCGTGCGAACGTCCAGCAGCGTATGCTTGACCACCTTCACCCGGACCTCCTCGGCGATTTCCACCATGATCTCGTTGCCCTCGAGCACCTTGACCACCTTGCCCACGATGCCGCCAGAGGTCACCACGACGTCGCCACGACGCACGTTGTCGACCATCGCTGTGTGCGCCTTGCGGCGCTGCTGCTCGGGCCTGATGACCAGGAAGTACATGATGGGAATGACAAGCAGGATCCAGCCGATGGATGCGAACGCATCAGCGAGCCCCGAGGAGCCCGCGGCTCCCTGGGCGTAGGCGGGCGTGATGAACATGGAAGGGCCGTGCCGTTAACTGTTTGATCTGACAAAGGACATGAGGGCCGGGACTATAGCTTTCAACGGCACCAATGCAACAACGGGCCGAAATGGTCACACCCCTCCCCCTGGGGGCAGAGCGAAAAAGCGGAAAAAGGCCTCCGATTGTGTCGGGCAAGCACGGCCGGATAATCTGCCCCCACAATCACAATCATCCGAATCCCTGTCACCGGCGGAGCCCACCCCATGACAACCGGCATCGACCATGACCTTCTCGGCCGGATTGCCACGGCGCTGGAGCGCCTGGCCCCACCCCGCGCGACGGCGCCCCACTGGCCCGCGGCCGACGCTTTCGTCTGGGAAGCCGAGACATTGTCCCTGCGCCCCGTCAGCCACGTCGCGCGCGTGCCGGTCGGCCTGCTCAGGGGCATCGATCGCCAGCGCGACATCCTGCTTGCGAATACGCTGCGCTTCGCCGGCCGGCTGCCGGCGAACAATGCGCTGCTCTGGGGTGCGCGCGGCACGGGCAAGAGCGCACTCGTCAAGGCCGCGCATGAAACGGTCCACCGCGAGGGCCACCCGGACCTGAAGCTCGTCGAGATCCACCGCGAGGACATCTCGACGCTCGGTCACCTCCTGGGCCTGCTGGCGGGCGCGCCCGTTCAAACGATCCTCTTCTGCGATGACCTGTCATTCGATGCCGGCGATGGAGCCTACCGGGCGCTCAAGACCGTCCTTGACGGCGGCATCGCTGGAAGGCCCGCGAATGTGATCTTCTACGCAACATCCAATCGCCGCCATCTCATGCCGCGCGACATGATCGACAACGAGCGCGCATCGGCCATTCACGCCGACGAGGCCATCGAGGAAAAGGTTTCCCTGTCCGACCGTTTCGGCCTGTGGCTCGGCTTCCACAACATCACGCAGAAGGATTATCTCGAGATGGTCGGCGCCTATGCCGGGCATTTCGGGTTGAATATCGGCGAAGCCGACCTCCATCGA
>JBILGJ010000358.1:0-3213 GCA_044351125.1 Micropepsaceae bacterium | reverse complement strand
GCGCTTGAGACGGCGCTTGATCCGGGTGTCGTCATCTCGGCCAATGAGGGGCGCATGCGCCGGGTGATCCTGAACATCCTCAGGAACCTGATCCGCTATGCGCCGCAGGCACCGGCGCGGATTTCTGTTTCAGTCGAGGCGGGGGCCGCGTGCGTGGTCTGCGCCGACGAGGGACCCGGCTGGCCCGCGGGCGATCCCGAAGCGCTTACGGATGCGTTCGTGCGGGGTGAGGCCTCGCGCTCGCGGGCCACGGGCGGATCGGGGCTGGGACTGTCGATCGTGCGGACCACGGTCAATGCCTATGGCGGCAGCGTTGCGCTGACGCGGGGTGCCTCAGGCGGGGCCGTGGTTACCCTGCGCCTGCCGCTGGCAGGCTGACGCAACCAGAGCGCAACACGGCTGCAATCGGCCTGTGCACTTCAGCCGTCATGGTGGGGCCACCAAAGTGGGGTTATTGTCCATGCATCATCGTTGCCTTCTGCTTGCGGCCAGTGCGCTGGTTGCGTCGCTTGTCGTTCCGGGTGCCGCAGCCGAAACCGTCACGACGGCGCGCGAAGGCTCGCCGTCGAGCGCCACCGTCTATCCGCGTTCGCATTTCGATACCTATGCGCCGAGCACGGCGCTGGACATCGTCTCGCGCGTGCCCGGCTTTTCCATCGACTTCGGGTCCGACCGGCGGGGCTTCGACGGCACGGGCGGCAATGTGCTGATCGACGGCGGGCGGCCGGCCTCGAAGTCGGGGGGGCTGCGCGAGGCGCTCGAGCGCATCCCGGCCGACAGCGTGGAGCGGGTCGAGCTCATCACCAATCCGACGATGGCAGCGGCCTCGGGGCAGACACTGATCGTCAATGTCGTGCTGGGCAGCGCCACGCGGGCGGGAACCTGGCGCACCGGACTTGAGCGCAACCGCGATGGCACAGTGACGCCGTCGGCCAAGGTCAGCCTGACCACGCCGCTGCTCGGGTGGCGTGTGGCGTCGAGTGTCGAACTCTATACGTCGGATGATCCGAACGATGGCGTTCGGACGCGCCGCGATGCGACGGGCACCCTGCTGCTGGTCGAGCAGGAGGCCCGCGAGACCGACTACACGATGCTGGCGTGGTCGGCTGAGGCCACCCGCGATGTCGCCGGGGGCGAATTGAAGCTGAATGCCCGGCTGGGAAGCGATGCCTTCCAGTCGTTGACGAACCGGCTTGGCTTTGCGGGTCCGGTTCCGGGCAGCGTGCCCAGCCAGTTGCGCATCGACAGCTATGAAGAGGATGCAGTGAATGGCGAGGCCGGCGTTTCCTATGGGATTGCGTGGGACAGCGGCTGGCGCTCGGACACGCTCACGCTTGCACGCTGGAGCCTTTCAGACGAACTGTCGGGCAGCATGCGTTCGTCGCCGCCGGGCGTGTTCGCCTCGGGTGTCCGCGCCGCGTCGGGGCGCGACAGCTTCGAGTGGATCGGGCGGAGTGCTGTTGCCGCGCCCGAGGGACGTGCATGGCGGCCGGAGATCGGTGTCGAGGTGGCCTATAACCGGCTGGATGCCACGCTCGACTTCAGCGAGCTTGGTGCTGGCGGGGTCATCACGCCGATCCCGCTGCCGTCGGCAAACGTGGTGGTGGACGAGTGGCGCTATGAAACCTTTGCCAATGTGTCCTCGGAAATCTGGAAGGGATGGACACTGGATGCGGGCCTTGCGTTCGAAGCCTCGAACATCGCGGTGCGTGGCGGGGCACAGCAATCGCAGTCGCTCCAGTTCCTGAAGCCCAGTGTCTCGCTTGCGTGGCGACCGCTCGAGAAGCTGAGCGTGCGTGCCGGCTTGCGCCGCGAGGTGGGGCAGCTTGACTTCGACGGCTTCGCGGCGTCGGCGAACACGGGGTCTGATCGTACGCTGGGTGGCAATCCGGAGCTCAGGCCCGATAGCGCGACGCGTGCCTCGCTTGACGTCGACTATCGCATCGAAGGCGGGATTGCGCTCAATCTTGCGGCCTTCCATGCGTGGAAGAAGGACGTGCAGGAGGCGGTAATCCTTGATCCGGGTGGACCTGGCGTGTCGCCCGTTTATGGCTTCGGCAACGCGGGCAAGGCCACGACGTGGGGGGCGACCCTGACGGCAGCCAGTCCCCTGCCTTTCGGCTTCAACGTCGATGCGAACCTTTCATGGGTTGATGCCACCTTCGACGATCCGATCACCGGGCAAACCCGGCGGCTCAACGGTGTCACGCCGTTGAGCTATTCGCTCGAGTTGAGGCAGGAACTGCCTGAGGACGACCTTTCGTGGGGCGTGCGGGTATCGAACTGGGGCGTCGAGACGAGCTATTTCGTGCCCGAGACAAGCCAGTTCGACTATGGTGTCGATGCCTCTGTCTATGTGAAGGCAACGCTGTCGCCGAAGCTGACGGCTACGCTCAGCGTGGGCAATGTCAGGGAGTTCCGGCTGGACCGTGAATTCTACGACCCGACCCGCGCGGGGACATTGACGCAGGTCGAGAACCGGCAGTGGGATCGTGGCCCGGATATCGGACTCAGCCTGGAGGGGCGGTTCTGAGTTTGTTGCGCGCGATGGCGGTGGCGTAGACCTGCATCAGGCGCGTGTCGATCGCCTCGGGCGTGAAGTGGGCCTGGTAGCAGGCGCGGGCGTTGCGGCCCATCTCTTCCATCTCGCGCGGGTGCGCCAGTGCCCAGGCGATTTTGTCGGCGAGGTCGGCTGCGCTGCCGGGCTCGAAGAGAAGGCCGGTGCGGCCTTCCTCGACCAGGCTTGCGAGCGCGCCCAGCCTGCTTGCGATGACGGGCAGGCCGTTGGCGAAGGCCTCGGCCAGCGCCATGGGGAACATCTCGTGGCAGACCGATGGCAGCACGAGGACGGCTGCCTTGCGCATGTGGCGTGTTACGTCGGCTGGTGGCAGGCGTCCTGTCAGCGTGATCGACGGCGTTTCGCGCGCGGCAGCTTCGCAGACATTGCGCAACGGGCCATCGCCGACGATCGTCAGAGGCAGGTTCGAGATCCGTGCGGCGTCGAGCAGGACCGCGATGCCCTTTTCCGGGCTGAGGCGGCCCACATAGAGCGTGCCTGCGCGCGGGGTGGTGGTGGCGGGGGTAGGGTCGCCGGGGTCGTCGGTCGCGTTGCCCCTCACGTGGATGCGCTCGGCGGGCAGGCCGGCGCGGATGAAGGTCTCGCGCGCGAAGGGGGTGAGCGCGATGAAGGCGTCGACATCGCGCGTCCAGGTG
>JBILGJ010000357.1:0-3216 GCA_044351125.1 Micropepsaceae bacterium | reverse complement strand
TCGGGCAAGTTCGAGCGCGTGACCTGGGACGAGGCGAACGCCGACATCGGTGCGCGCCTCAAGGTGATCATCGCGCAATACGGACCCGAGGCGATCGCCGTCTCGACCAGCGACTGGAACACCTCGACCGAAAACGGTGCGACGCGCCGCTTCATGAACCTGGTGGGTTCGCCCAATTACATCTCGGGCGTGGCCCTGTGCGCGGGCAACACGGCGGCCGTGAACCGCCTCGTCTATGGCTGGTTCCCCCAGCCCGATTACGGCAACACGAACTGCATCATGCTCTTCGGCCACAACCCGAAGCGCCACAGTTGGGTCCCGGTCTTCAACGCCATCATGAGGGCACGCCAGCGTGGTGCGAAGCTCATCGTGCTCGACCCCCGCAAAAGCGAAATGGCCGAGCGCGCCGATGTCTGGCTGCCCCTGAAGGCAGGAACCGATGCTGCCATTTGCTTCGGCTTTCTCGATGTCATCATTCGCGAGAAGCTCTATGACGAGGCCTTCGTCGAAAGATGGTGCCACGGCTTCGAGGCGCTGAAGGAGCGGGTCGCCGCGTTCCCGCTCGAACGCGTGTCGTCGATTACCGGCGTGGCACCGGATCTCATCGAAAAGGCCGCCCGCCTCTATGCAGCGGGACTGTCCGTCATCCCCTGGACACCGATCACCGACCAGCAGCGCAATTCGACCTCGGCCATCCGCCTCCACGCGATCCTGCGCGCGATCTGCGGCAACCTTGATGTTCCGGGCGGCGAGACACTGGGCGGCCTGCATC
This sequence comes from Micropepsaceae bacterium, assembly GCA_044351125.1. Taxonomy (GTDB): domain Bacteria; phylum Pseudomonadota; class Alphaproteobacteria; order Micropepsales; family Micropepsaceae; genus SZUA-430. Next base: position 2,444 of record JBILGJ010000357.1, on the reverse strand, counting down.
CCGACATCCCGCAGAAAAGCCTGTTCGAGAAGCACGACGTGATCAGCCAGGCGCAGCGCGACAAACAGCTGGGCGCCGATCGCCATCCCGTCTTCACCTACCGCGCGACACAGCTGCTCGAGGACGCAACCGAGCGCGTCTGGGGCTATCGCTACCCAAATATCGTGAACGGCTCCTACATGGCAGTGCCGTCGGCCGTGTTCCGTGCCATGGCGGACGGCGTGCCCTATCCCGTCAAGGCTTTCATCGTGCAGGGCAACAACCCGCTGATGTCCTACGCCAACATGAAGCTCATTCACCGCGCCATGATGAACCAGGACCTGATCGTCATGCACGAGCACTTCATGACGCCCTCGGCCCAGCTGGCCGACTATGTCCTGCCGGGCGACGCGTGGACCGAGCGCAACGCCCTGCTCGACAGCTATGCGTGGGGCGCGCACTGCAAGCCATCGCAGAAGGCGATGGAGCCACCCGGCGAATGCCGCGATGCCTATGCCTTCTGGCACGGCCTGGCCCATGCCGTCGGGGTGGGCGAACACTTCCCGTGGCGGACAAACGAAGAGATCCTCGACGAGCGCGTCCGCAAGGTGGCACCCTCGTTCGAAGCCTTCGCAGCAAAGCATGATGCCTTTTTGGCGCCCGTGTCCTTCCGCAAATACGAGAAGACGGGCTTTGCCACCCCCACCGGCAAGGTCGAACTCTCCTCGACCATCCTCGAGAAATTCGGCTTTGATCCCTTGCCCTACTGGCGCGAGGATCCGCCTCCGGACCCGGCCTTTCCGCTGTCGCTCTTCGTGGGCGTCCGCGAGGACGAATACTTCCAGACCGGTCACCGCCACATTGAAGAAATGCGCGCCAGGTGTCCCGAACCCCAGATGTTCATCCACCCCGCGACCGCCGCCACCGCCGGCATTGTCGAAGGTGAGTGGGTCCGCGTCGAAACGAAGGCTGGTGGCGTGAAGCTGCAGGTCTCTTTCGCAGGCCACATGCCCGAGGGCCTGCTGCGGGTCCCGCATGGCTGGTGGAAGCCGGAAATGGCGCGCGGCGAACAGACGCTGTCAGGCGCCTGGGACTATGCCGATGCGCAGATCTGTCCCGACGACGACGATTTCCTCGACCGCGAACAGGGCATCCCGCATTTCAAGGGTCTGCCGTGCCGCATCGTGAAACTGGACGGAAGGCAACCCGCGTGAACGACCGGACCCTGCGCGAGAAGCTTTACCGCAGGCTTGTGCGCCAGCAGCAGGTCGAAATGCTGATTGCGCGGGCCCTGACGAAACGCCAGCGAAACTGGTTGGACAAGCTGCTCGTGGCCTTCGCCATGCGCATGGCCCCACAGTCCCGTGACGAATTCATGCGCGATCCTTTGACCGACAACGCTCCGGAATTCGACGCCGCAGCCCTCAGGCGCCAGCGCGGAAGCGGCGGTCGCGAGACGGGTTCACCCGGCAGCGAGCCTGGGGCCTAAGGTGCGGGCGCGCTGGTCTGCAGCGCCAGCGCGTGCAGTTCGCCACCCATGCGGCCCTTGAGCGCCGCATAGACCATCTGGTGCTGCTGCACGCGGCTCTTGCCGCGGAAGGCTTCGGACACGACCTCTGCCGCGTAGTGGTCGCCGTCACCAGCCAGGTCGCGGATCGTGACCTTCGCGTCGGGCAGCGCCTCCTTGATGAGCCGCTCGATATCGTTCGCGTTCATTGGCATGAACGAACCCTCCCGGTTAGCTGGCCATCAGTTGTGGCAGCCAGGCCTCGTGCGCCGCCTTGAGCGCCGCCACGGCCACGCCGGCCTCGGCATCGAACTGCAGCGACGCGCCACCGGCTTCGCCAAGGCGCACGGCCGGTACGCCGGCAAGCTTGGCCTCGGACAGCACCCGCTCGGCCTCTGCAGCCGGTACGGTCACGACATAGCGCGCCTGGTCTTCGCCAAACCAGAAGCCAGTCCGTGATCCCGAACCCGGCATCGTCACGCGCGCGCCAATGCCCGAGGACATCGCCATCTCGGCCAGCGCCACCGCGAGCCCGCCGTCCGACACGTCATGCACCGTCTTCAGGCGACCCGAAACAATGAGGTCACGCACGAAGTCGCCGTTGCGCCGCTCGACCTTCAGGTCGATGGCGGGTGCAGGCCCCTCCTCGCGACCCAGGATCTCGCGCACATAGATCGACTGGCCCAGATGTCCCTTGGTCTCACCGATCAGGATGATGGTCTCGCCTGCGGCCTTGAAGGGAACAGACGCATGCCGGGTCACATCCTTCATCAACCCGACGCCGCCGATGGCTGGTGTCGGCAGGATGGCCTGCCCGTTGGTCTCGTTATATAGGGACACGTTGCCCGACACGACCGGGAAGTCCAGCGCCCGGCAGGCGTCACCGATGCCACGGACCGCCAGCACGAACTGCCCCATGATCTCGGGCCGCTGCGGGTTGCCGAAGTTCAGGTTGTCG
>JBILGJ010000059.1:0-10697 GCA_044351125.1 Micropepsaceae bacterium | reverse complement strand
AGGCCAGCTTGGCGGTGCAGGGCCTGCCATGCAGTCGGCGCAGTTATCGGGGAACAGCCTGCAGACCGTTGCGGCAGCCTCGGAGGAGCTCACCGCATCAATCCGCGAGATCAATCACCAGGTCCACAAGAGCCTCGGGGAGGCCAGGACTGCCGTGGCCAAAGCGACCGAGACGGACAAGGAGGTGACCAAGCTCATCTCTGCGGCCACAAAGGTGTCGGACGTTGTCAACCTGATCCGGGCTGTTGCCGCACAGACCAACCTGCTTGCGCTGAATGCCACGATCGAGGCGGCGCGCGCAGGCGAAGTGGGCAAGGGCTTTGCGGTCGTTGCCTCGGAGGTGAAGAACCTCTCGAACCAGACGGCGAACGCGACGGACGAAATCTCGACACAGATCAACGAGATCCAGTCGGCGGTCAACCTGGTGGCGGCCTCGCTCAACGATACGCGCTCGACGGTCACACAGATCGAGACGTCCTCGACGGCGATCGCGGCCGCGATGGAAGAGCAGACCGCCGCCACGAACGAGATCGCCCGCAGCGTCGACTTCACGGCCTCGAGCCTGACGCAGTCTGTCGGCGTGCTGGAGCGGGAATCCTCGCGCCTCGTCGACGAGATCGACATTTTCCTGACCGAGCTGCGCAAGGTCATCTGATCGAAGGGTCAGGGCTGCGGGCGGGAAAACCGCTGGCAGCCCTCCTGCCCGCTTCCGGTACCCGGCGGGCTCAGTTGTAGCCCAGGATCTTTCGCAGACCGGGCACCGCGTAATCGACCAACGCCTTCTGTTCGTCCGGCAAGGTCGAAGGAAGCTCTATCCCCGAACCCGTCAGGTTTTCACGCGCGGTCCCGCTGTGCCTTGGGTCTGCACCGATGCGAACACGCTCCTGCCAGTCGGGCGGCAGGTCCTTCAGCCCCAGGTGCTGCAGCAGATCACCGAAATAGGTTCTTGCGGCCGGCGTATCGAGCGCGCGCAGATTGGCGATCACGTCCTCGTACCGGATCAGGGTCGCGCCGGTTCCCATCCACGCGACGGCATTGAATTCATAGATCTCGCGCATCGGAGGCGCCTTCTGGTGGATGCCAAAGATCATGAGGTTGAGGAACTCGGGCACCGTGATCGTCCCGCCCCGCAGCTGCTTCACGTTGCCCTCGAATTCGTCCGACAGGAAAAACCGGGCGCGCGCGATCACCCAGCCATAGGGGTCGCGCACGAGGATCAGCTTGCGCACACTCCTGAGCTCGATGATGGAGGCATCGGTGTAAAGGAGGTGTCCCCAGCTCAGTTTCGGGGCCTTCGGATCGAAAGCCTTGAGGTGCTGGGAGAGGTTTCCGTACTGGACGAACTGCGTCTGATACTGCTGCGAAGGGGCCACGAACATGCGCAGGATGTTTCGTACGAGATGGGTGCCTGACTTCGGGACCGAGTTCAGGAACACGGGCGCTGACAGGGGCTCTTGCGCGAAGCGCGCCGTCTCGGCGTCGAGCGTGTCGGGCTGCAATCTGATGACAGGCATGGCCTTGGCTGGCTCCGCGATGATTCCCCTGAGGATGCACTGATTGTAGCGGGCGACTGCCCCAAACAAAAATGGGGAGCCGTGTGGCTCCCCATTCCCTTGGCTTAACCTTTCTAATTTCAGAAGCGGCGCGTCACGCTGACGAAGCCGCGGCGTCCGACGAAGTCGTAGTTGGACGTGAACGGCGACTGGCCGACGGTCGAGATCTCGCCGACGTTGGCCGTGGAGACGCGCGGTGGCGCTGCATCGGTGATGTTGGCGATACCGGCCGTGAGGGTCCAGAGCTCGATTTCCTTGGTCACCGAGAAGCTGTGGTAGTACATGGCTTCTGCGGTCAGGTCGGGGCAGTAGCTCCGCTCACGGGTTGCGGAGAAGACGCATACGCCGCCATTGGCCTCGATGAAGTCCTCCACGTCGGAGGTGCTGCCGATCACGTCGAGGCCGTACAGGGCGCTCCAACCGTCGTCACCTTCCCAGCTGAGGTTGAAGTCGCCGACCCACTTGGGTTCGCCCGACTCGCCGTTCACAGAGACCGATTCGCCCGCAAAGAGGGCGACGGTGTCCTCGAGCTGCCAGTTCATCTGGGCCAGCAGTGTCAGAGAGCCGAGGTTCTCGGGCAGGTCGTAACCCAGGCGCGCCGTCACGTCGATGCCGCGGTTCACCTGGCTGTTGATGTTGATGAAGCTGTCACGAACCGTGTTGATCGCAAACGGATCGACGGCCACGCCAACGTCATTGTTGCGGGTGAAGAGGCTGCAGAGCGAGTCTCCCGGGAAGCCGATGTCCGAGGAGTAGCAGCCGCCAACGATGCTTCCCGCGCCGAGCTGCGCGATTTCGCCGTTCACTTCGATCTCGAAGTAATCGACCGCGAGGCTGAAGCGCCACTCCTCGGGGAGGAAGCGGTTCGGCGTGAAGATCACGCTGATCGACTTGGAGACCGAGGTCTCGGGCTCGAGAATGCCAAGGCCGCCACCGGTGACCACGGTTGCCGTGATGGCCCCGCCATTGAAGGCTGGCGGCACGCCGTCGGCGGCACAGTTCGCGGCGGTCTGCGCCGAGATGTTGCCAGCCGCGAGGTTGTCGGCCCAGCGGATACAGGGGTCGATCGAGCGCTGCGCGATGAAGCTTGTCTGGTCGGCGAGGTACAGCTCGAAGAGGTGCGGTGCGCGGAACGACGTGCCGTAGGAACCGCGGAAGCGCAACCAGTCGTTGACCTTCCAGTTGGCGCCGAGCTTGTAGGTCTCGTCGCCGTTGCCGTCGATCGTGCTGACGTCGGTGTGGCGGCCGGCCAGGTTGACCGTGAAGGATTCGGCAAAGGGCGCGTCCTTCAGCAGCGGGATATCGAGTTCTCCGAAGAATTCGGTCGTGCTGCTGTCGCCCTTGGTGATGCCGGCGCCCGTGTTGCCCCAGGCATTGTTGGCCAGGGTGATCGCGCCGGGCGTGTCGTTGATCTCGTCATCGCGCATCGACGCACCGACGGCGAAGGAGACGGTGCCGGCCCAGATGTCCATCAGGTCACCGCTGACGGTGCCCTCGACGGTCTTCTGCGTATAGACGGTGGTGCCGGTTTCGGTGTCGAACAGGAATGCCCGGGCGGCGGGGCTGATGTTGCCGCGCAGGAATTGCGGGTCAAGCCAGTTGACGTCGATACAGGGACGGTTTGCAACGGAGGTGAAGGTGCCCACACATGATCCCGTGCGGAAATCCTGGGTCGCGATCGAGTCTGCGAGGATCTGGTCCGAGCGGTACTTTGCGTCCGACCGGCTGTATTGCATGTGCAGGTCGTAGCTGAGGTTGCGGAACATCTCTTCGCCGAAGGAGCCGAGGTCTCCGCGCAAGCCCAGTACGCCGCGTGCGTAGTCCACCTTCTGGGAGGTGTCGTTGTGGTCGGTGATGGCCGTCGGGCTGATCAGCATGGATCCGTTGAAGCCGTTGGCGAACGGATCACCGAAGCCGGTGCCATCGAAGTTCTGCGAGAACCCGAACTGCCAGAACTGCCGGTAGCCGTTCTGGTAGGTTTCGCGGCGGTTGAGCAGCACCTCGCCGTAGACTTCGGCGGCCTCGTTGATGCGATAGGCGCCGTCGCCGTAGATGGTGTAGCGCGTCGTTTCGGGGATGACCGTCGAGCCGCTGATGAAGGGGTGCATCGCGTTTTCGACGCCGTAGGACGCTGCATTGTAGCCGACCGGGAACCAGCCCGCGGGCACCGTGATCAGCGCAGGGTCGCCGCCCGTCGGGCCCGTCAGGGAGGCGAGCGTCGGGATGTAGCTGCCGAGATTGTCGCCACCGTAATTGAACTGGAAGCGGCGGATGGGATTTCCTGTGCCGGGATCCACGAGGTTCGAGGGCGCCGCGGTGTACGCGTAGGTGTAGTCGTATACCCACACATGGCCCCAGAGCGTGTCGCGGCATGCCGGGCGGCCGGTGCGCGCGTCGTTGATGTCGCTGCGCTGGCCTGCGGAATTGAAGATGTATTCCTCGGGACAGTCGAGATACTTGCGATCACCGCGCTTCAATTCGTTGCGCTTGTAGTAGTCGACGCCGACCTGGATGTAGCCCTCGTCGAATGTCACACCACCGATGCCGGAGAGGCGAAGTTCCTCGCCGCCATCCTCGAAGGGCTGCGAAATGAAGGAATTCACCTCGAAGCCGTCCATGCCGCGCTGGGTGATGATGTTGACCACGCCTGCGACGGCGTCCGACCCGTAGATCGACGATGCGCCGTCCTTGAGAACCTGCACGCTGCCGATCATGGACTGCGGGATAACGTTCAGGTCGAATGCACCGACAGCGCCACGCACGCCGGCAGGCCCTGCCCTGCGGCCGTTCAGCAGCACCAGCGTGCGCTCGGCGCCGAGGCCGCGCAGCGAGATCTGCGAGGAGCCGGGACCACCGTTGGTCACAAAGGCGCTTGAGATGGCTGATGTCGTCTGGGCCGAACCGGCGGCGACGGGTGCCGACTGGATGGTGGCTGCCGTATCAATGTCGCCCTTCCGCTCGGCGACGTCGGGATCGATGATCTGGACGGGAGAGGTGCTTGTGAATTCGTCCTTCTTCAGGCGCGAACCGGTCACCGTGACCTTTTCAACGGACTCTTCCTTCTTTTCCTGATCGGCCTGTGGCTGGCTGGCCGGGGCGGCGTCCTGCGCCCATGCGACGGTCGTGAAGGATGCACCGGCTACAAAGATGGCAAGTGCGGTCGTGTTCAGCAGAGGCTGCCTGATTCCCATGGATTTTCCCCTTGATGCGCCCCCCAGAGACGCATTCCCATTCCCCGAACCGTGTTTGGGAAATCCATGGGTTGCAATACTGCAAGGTTCAACCTAGCGCGCTCAAACAGGTGTTTTCCGTGGCGAGTGTTATTGCCGTGTCACACCGGTGGCATTGCCCGCATGGTTAATGCCCAAGCCTCAGGCAGTCCTGCGTTTGAAGTGTCGCAGCAGCAGCTTCCAGTTCAGGCGCAGATGCGAGACAGCCGCGCCGGTGAACAGGATCGACGAGACAATGTGCGCGTGGCTCCATACCTCGTAGTCCAGCCCCAGGAACGCGCCGGTGGCGGCCTCGACCTGGGGTACGTCATGCCAGGCAAAGAGCCCGAGCCCCGAAAGGACCATCACGACGAGCGAGATCGCGAGCAGTATGTCGGTCCAGCGCCTCAGGCCCGAGGCCGTGGTGCGCGCGATGCCTGTGTCTTCATGTTGCGTCATGGCGTAACCTTCCCTGCAAGCCAAACAACGATCGAGAATTCGAGGAAGAGCATGTCGATGGGACGCTCGATCCCCTGCAGCGTCTTGCGTGCGTCACCCTCGCGCAATTCGATTTCCTGGCCGACGCCGGCGCGGGCGATCTTTCCGGGCTCCATCTCGGTGGCAATCACGGTACCGCCGCCGTTATCGCGCATGGCGGCGATGCGGGGGTCTTCAAGGCTGTTCATCGGGTTTCTCCTTGCCAGGGCGTCGATGACATCATAATGTGAGTAATTGCTTGTTTTTACAATTCGCATTCGGTCATGACCCGCAAACGCCCTGCAACACCAAGAAAACGGCCGCTCCAGGCGCGGTCCCGTGAAACCTATGGCGCCATCCTCGAAGCCACTGCTCGCATTCTGGAGGCCGAGGGGCTGGAGGCCGCCAATACCAATGCCATCGCTGCGCGCGCCGGCATCAGCGTGGGGTCGCTCTACCAGTACTTTCCGGACAAGGCAGCGATCTTCGCCGAGATGATCATCACGTCCGAGACAGAGCTTGGCGACATGCTCGAGACGCTGATCGCGCGGACGGCGGGACAGGCGCTCGAGCTACGGCTCGGTCTTCTTGTGCAGGAAGGCATCAGACAGCAGCTTGAGCGGCCGCAATTGGCGCGCCTGCTCGACTATTTCGAGGCCACGATGCCGCCAGACCCCAGGCTTCGGGCAGCGGATCAGCGGATCCTGACCCTGATCGGGCGGCTGCTGCAGGAACACAAGCAGATGATTGCGCGCCCGCCGACAGCAACGACAGCACTTGATGTGCTGTCCATCGTGAAAGGCATGGTGGATGGTGCCAGCTTCGCGGACCCGGTGCACACGCGTCACCTCGCGGGCCGGGTGATGGCAGCTGTTCTCGGCTATCTGCGACAAGCCTGACAGACAGCTGCAATCGTTGCAGAAACATCCGCTTTACAATTGTTCACACAACTTCACAAAGCGTGCGCAAATCGCACCACCATGTGACCAGACTTGTCGGAAACAATCGTAAGGCTGCTGACGCTGTGTCCTTGGTGATGATATGCCTCTTCCTGCTGGAAGGGGAATGCACGCATGGCAAATGCACTGGCGGCAGCCATCGCCGCAAACCGGTTTGGCCTTGGCGCACGCCGAGGCGAACTCAACTCCATCGCCGGTGATCCGCGCGGCTGGCTGGCGCGGAACCTGGGCTCGGACGCTGCTTTTGCCATTTCCGCTTCCGGACTGAGCAATCGCAGCCAGGCTGCCGAAGCCCTGGGCAAGTTCCTGGAGAATTCGCGCTCCAACCAGGTGGGCGCGCGTCCTGCGATGCCGTCCGGAGACATGACTTCAATGACGCCGATGCCTGGTCAACCCACTGATACCGGGCAGCAGGTCTTGCCCCCGGTGCTGCGGGACATCTATCAGATCGGCCGGCGCGAGATCGCCGCACGGGTCAATCATGCCATCAGGCTGGAGGCCTCGTTTCCCGAGAGGCTGGTTCATTTCTGGTCCAACCACTTCACGGTTTCTGCGACAAAGGTTGTGACCGCCGGATTCGCCGGGCTTTTTGAGCGTGAAGTCATCCGTACGGGGCTGACCGGAACGTTTTCCGATCTCCTGGTGTCTGCCTGCCGTCACCCCGGCATGCTTATGTATCTGGATCAGTCGCAGTCGATCGGCCCCAACTCCGTCATTGGCCGGACGCGCCGGGGAGGCATCAACGAGAACCTTGCCCGCGAAATCCTGGAACTCATGACCCTGGGACCGCAAGGCGGCTATACCCAAGCCGATGTCACCGAATTTGCAAAGGCCCTGACGGGCTGGTTCGTCGTCGGAAGACAGATCAGGGCGTCCTCGCCCAATCTCTCGCTCGGCGACTTCGTTTTCGTCAGCCAGCTGCACGAACCCGGACCGCGAACGGTCCTCGGGAAAACCTATCCCGACATCGGTGAAGGCCAGGCCCGCGCCATCCTGATCGACCTTGCCGCCCATCCTTCGACAGCCAGACAGGTTGCGCGCCAGATGGCCCGCCATTTCCTGGCGGACGAGCCTCCTGCATCGCTGGTCGCCCAACTGGAGCGCGCCTTCCTGTCTTCAGGCGGGGATCTTCCCACCGTCCATCGTGCCCTGATCAATGCCCCGGAGATGTGGGTGCAGGAGCCCCGCAAGTTCAAGACACCCAATGACTTCATCCTTTCAAGCCTGCGGGCGCTCGGTGTCCCCCGGCTGGAGGAAGGACCGGCTCTGGCCAGCTTCAACGAGCTGGGCCAGATCCCCTTCCGGGCTCCCAGCCCGAAAGGCTGGCCGGATGATGCTGCGAGCTGGGCCGGTGCAGATGCGATCATGAAGCGGCTGGAGTGGGCGCAGGCGCTGGCTTCCCGCATACAAAGCAGAACACCGCCGGTGGAGATCGCAAGCGACGTGCTGGGGCCCTATCTGAGGGACACGACACGCCAAGGCATCATGCGCGCGGAATCGGCCACGCAGGGACTGACCCTCGCGTTGCTGAGCCCCGAATTCCAACGTCGCTGAGCGAAGAGGAGATTGAACATGCCGGTGTTGCACCCATTCGACCGCCGCGGCTTCCTGGTGTCGGGTACTTCATTGCTGCTTCTTGGTGCCTCCGCGGGAAGTGCTGTTGGACAAGTGGCGGAAGATCGCAAATTCGTGTTTGTGATCCTTCGCGGCGCCATGGACGGGCTGGCCGCCGTTGCTCCCTACGGAGATCCGGATTATGCCGGATTGCGCGGTCCCCTTGCGTTGCAGCCCCCTGGTGGGGCGACCGGTGTCCTGCCCCTGACGCAGGGATTTGGACTGCATCCGCGCCTGCCCTTCCTGCATTCGCTGTGGAGAGATCAGCGGCTGGCGATCATGCATGCTGCGGGGACACCCTATCGTGACCGTTCGCATTTCGATGGACAGGACGTGCTGGAAAGTGGCGGCAGCCGGGTGTTCGCGCTCGCCGACGGGTGGCTGAACCGCGCTCTCGGGATCCCTTCGGCGGGCAAACGCCGCGAAGCTGTTGCTGTTGCCAAGACCATTCCGCTGGTGCTGCGTGGATCGGTGCCGGTGAAATCCTGGTCGCCTTCCAACATCGCGACGGCGGCTGATGACACGGTATCCCGCCTGATGGACCTGTATGCCGGGGATGCGCTGCTTGGTCCGGCGCTCGCGCAGGCTGTCGAGACATCCACGATCGTCGGCAAGGGAACAGCAGCGAACGGCATGCCCACGGGACAGGCCTATGGGATTGGAGCGAACCTGCAGCTCGCGCAAGCCGTAGCCCGCCTTCTGGCGACACCGGGGGGACCTGCGGCTGCCGTGTTCGCCATCGATGGCTGGGACACGCACGCCAACCAGGGGGCTGCAACGGGGCAGATTGCATCGCGCCTGGCGAACCTGGACGAGGTCCTCAAATCGCTGAAGGATGGCTTGGGCCAGACCTGGAACAAGACGGTGGTGGTGGTTGCGACCGAGTTCGGTCGCACTGTCGCCGTCAACGGCACGAATGGCACTGATCATGGCCAGGGCAGCGTCGCGCTGGTGCTTGGCGGCGCGGTCAAGGGCGGGCGCATGATTGGCGACTGGCCGACACTGGCGCGCGGCAGGCTCTATGAGGGTCGTGACCTCGCCCCGGTCAACGATCTGCGCGGCCTGTTTTCTGCCGTGCTCTCCCAGCATTGGGGGATCGAACGTGCGGCGCTCGACTCAAGGGTGTTCCCGGAGGCAAGGGGCCTGCCACTTCATGCCGGGCTCATTGCCGGATGAGCGCATCCTGCACCTCACCGGCTGGCGGCTGCAGGAACACAGCGCGATGATCGCGCGGCCTGAATGGGGCTGGTGGCGCGTCAGCGGCCGCGCAGCCAGCCCGTTATGCTGAGGCGCGGCGACTGGGCATAGGGCGCAACGTAGCTGACGAAATGGGGCACGCCGACGTCGAATACGTTCAGCGCGTTGAAACGGGGGACATAGCCCTCGGCGACGTGACCGTCATCATCGAGGAAACTCAGGATGTCGCCCCACTCTGCAGACCAGTCGTGGGTCAGGTTCAGCACGTAAGCCGCGATGCGCTTCTTTGGCCCATCGATGTCGTCATGGACGTGCAGGAACTGTCCGGGCCCATAGCGCGTGGCCTGCGCGTCGGCGAAGGCGATGTCGGACCTGCCTGTCAGCTGGCGCATTGCAGCGAGGAACCGCGGGCTGTTCAGGAAGTCCACGAATGGTGCCAAGGGATGGTCCGGATCTGCGCAGGGCTCGCCGCGCTCGCTGAGCCGATGATTGTCGAAGCGAAACTGGTAGCTGCGGGCAGCGGCGACGTTGATGCTGCGGTCGAGCAGATCCGCCTGATCGGATGACAACTGGTGCTTGATGGCGTCCGACAGATCGAGCACTGACGGCCCGAGGTTCACGACCGTGCTCCAGGTTTTCATTCCCGAAAGGGCCAGCCATGCCTCCTCGGCGTCCCTCTTGGTCAGGATGTCAGGAACATGCATGCGGCGGAAATGCGCGTAGGTCTCTGCATAACGAGACCATTGGTGACGCGCAGACATTTCCCATCTGGTTTTGGTTGCCACGGGTCGCTTGCTCCCACCGGTTCATCACATTCGATGCTCGGTGTGATGCCTGCTGAAGTCAAAGAGAGCGTGCTGCCATACGTTTGCGAATCACTTGCCTCTGCATCTCAACAGTGGAATTCGCGCAGGCGTGACATTTTCGACAGGCCGCTGACCATCGGTGCACAGCGAGCGCTGCTGTCGCCATCACACGGTTCATCGACTGGCTGATCGAGTGGTCCTTCACGGGCTTTTTGAAGTGCGGGACGAGGTCAAACCCGGAAGTCGGGCCAGGTTGCGTCGCGTGCGCCGATGACAGCGGGTTCGGCGGGCCAGCGAAAATCAAAGGCCGGATCGTTCCAGCGCAGGCCTGCGTCGAAGCCGGGGCGATAGATGCGGTCGATCTGGTAGAGCACGTCGGTGCCGGGTTCGAGCGTGAGGAAGCCATGGGCCACGCCTGCCGGCACGAAGAGGCCGCGGGCCGATTGCGCATCAAGCTCCATTCCAAAGGTTGCCCGATAGGTTGGACTGTCGGGGCGAATGTCGAAGAGTACGTCGAGCATGCGGCCGCTCACACAGCGCACCAGCTTGGCCTCGGGTTCAGTCGCGTAGTGCATGCCGCGCAGCGTGCGCGCGGCTGTGTTGCGCGACAGGCTTGTCTGCAGCGGCGAGAACCCGATACCGGCGCTGGCAAATTCACGGGGACAGTGCAAACGTGCAAAGAAGCCGCGCTCGTCTGGCCGCGGGTCCGGCTCTACAATGAAAGCGCCTATGATGCTCGTGGGCGAGAAGCGCATGTCAGAGGATGCGCGTCTCGGGGATGGCGGTCACGAAGCGGCAGCCCCACTGCGATACATGGGCCATGGACTGGCGCACTTCGTCGGCGATGTTCCATGGCAGGATCACGAGGTAATCGGGGCGCAG
>JBILGJ010000058.1:0-10707 GCA_044351125.1 Micropepsaceae bacterium | reverse complement strand
TACCTCAATCACCCGCGCACCGGCCGCCTTCGCCCCGACGAGATCCTGCGCGCCATCCGCATGGCGGCAGTCAACGGCCATGCCGGTTCGCAGGTTCGCCTTGGCGTTCTCTATGCAAAGGGTCAGGCCGTTCGTACCGACTACGAGCGCGCAGCCAACTGGTTCCTCGCAGCCGCACGTCAGCGCGACGCGCAGGCCATGTACTACCTGGGCGAGATGATCCAGAAGAACTACGTCGTCCGGGAAGCCGATGCCAGCGCGGCAGTCGCACTGAACTTCTATCTTCAGTCAGCCATGGGCGGCTACGGCCCCACGCGCCAGCGTTTCCAGGAACTTCTCGACGCCGGTCCCTGCCAGAACTGCGCAGGCCCCAGCCGGTCCGCCAGCGGCCGCCCGGTCATGCCCCCGGGGCCCGCACCCACCCCTCCCCGTCCCGCCGCCCCGCGCAGGTCGGGCCCGGAGCCACGCCCATGAACAATGAGAGCAAACCCATGAAGACCTGGCACCTGATTGGCGCAGTCGTCGGCCTCGCAGGCCTGATGGTGAGCGTGGTTCCCGTGGGATCGATCGCCGATCCCTACCAGACGTCGATCATCACGGATCCGTATGACCCGTTTCCGGAGATGGAAAACCCGAAGCACTGCCGTGGTCCGCACTGCAAGCCAGGAGACCCACGCCACGCCCGTGCCGTCATCCTCGATTGCAGCAAGCGCCGAGGCAACGTCGCACACACGCTGCGCGATGCCGTGCGGCGCGTTCCGCCGAACGGCGAAATCCTGATCATGCCGGCCCCACGCGGCAACACCTGCATCGCCGATGGCACGATCATCACCAAGCCGATGACCATCAGGCCCTATGAAGGTGTCGGCAATGTCTACATCCAGGGAACCGTGCCACCGCCCGGCATGGGCCAGGGCCCGATCGACACGACCAGTTCGGCCTGGATCGACTTCACCCGCAACGCAGAGCAACTGCGCCGCGACAGCATCACCCTCCTGCGCCACCAGGGGTTCAGTTTCGGCTACTGGATACAAGCCCCCACACCAGCCCCCCAGCCACAGCCGGCACCCGTTCAGGGAAGCTCAAGCGATGGCACGGCCTGGGACGAGGAAGTCCCGACCCGGCCGGGCGAGCAATGGGTTGCGTGCCCGCTGCAGCAGGCCCTCGTCGAACTCGGACGGCGCGGGCTTGAAACAGCTGAGACTGCCCTCTGGCAGACCCAGTACAAGCGGGACCTCGAGCGCGTTATGGCGCAGCTCGGCGTCGTGGCAAGCGGCGCTGGCAACCTGACCCCGCTTCCTGTTCCCCAATCAGGTCCCTGCGCCAGGCCCGACTCGATGTCGCTTGCCAATGCAGCGGCGGCAGTCAGCCGGCTGCAGCAGTCCGTCAACCAGCAGCAGCGTATCGCAGCCGCGCTGCTCGCCATGCCATCCCTGCAGGGAGGCCCGCAGGCGGTCGCCTCGTGCCTCGGCGCGAACCTTCCCGCAGGCGATGCCCTGAACCTTGTGGGCATCAACTTCATCGTGCGCAGCGGCGAGCATCCCTGCATCAGCGTGCAGGCCGGAACGGTGAACATGAAGCAGGCAAGGATCGACTCACGCGGCACGCGCTGGGCTTTCGACGTGAAGGAGAGCGGCCGCCTCGTGCTCGAGGACAGCAGCATCGAAACCGATGGTGGCGGCGTTCATGCACGCCGGTCAGTCGTCGAGATGCGACGTGTCGCCATCCAGCTCGAGCGTGGTCGCCGGGGCATCGGTGCGTCTCTGACAGGCGCCGATGGCATGATCTCGGATCTCAACATCACGGGCGGGGAAGTGGGGCTTGTGGTCTCAAGCGGGTCACGCGGCATGCTTGTTGAACGACCCGTGGTTTCGGATGCAGGCGTGGGCATTGAGTTGGTCGGTCACCCCGGACAGGGCACGATCTCGGTGCGCGGCGCCACGATCCATCGCTCGATCGTCGGCGTCTGGATCAGGAATAACGCGCGCGCCGAGCTTCTTGGCGGCGAAATCCGTGCAAGCGAGCGTGTGGGTGTCTTCGTCAATGACTCAGGCGCGCTCGTGCGCGGCCTTGGCCACATCGAGGGCGCGAATTTCGCACTCGCCATCTCAAGCAAGGTCAGGGCGCCACAGACCTCGGCACCCGGTCCGTCGCTTCCCAACCTTTGCAGCCCGGCTGGCACCGACGCCGATGATGGATACGGCGGCACGGCACAAGGCCCCGCATGCGACTATATCGGCAACCTGACAACGGAGCTGCAGAACCTCGGCCCCATGGGCAATGCGGTGGCAACAACCGACGCCTCGCCACTCGGCCCGATCGAGATCGACCAGAACCTCATCGGTCCGGCACAGACGGCTGTCATCAGGTTGGCCATCCACCACACGGGCCAGGTGATCCGCCTGACCAACAACATCCTGGATTGTCCGGATGGGGTCGCCTGCATCAGCATCGAGGGCCACAAGCCGAAATATCTCGAGCGACGCGGCAATCGCTGCACCGGCACGCGATGGTCGGGATCATCCTCATGCAACGATTGAACAGTCAGGCGTGAACGCCAAGGGTCAGGGCCTGCGGTGCTCCTTGAGGAACGCCCAGGCCTTTTCTGCGCCATTAAACGACTGGATCGGCGTGTTCTCGGCACGATTGGATTGCGTGCCGGGCCAGCCATGCCCACCGGCGCTGTCCACGATCGATACCGTCGGCGCGCCCCCAGGCGTCGCCGCATGCGTCGTCGTCGTGTAACCACCCGTGACCACGACGGTCGCTTTCGGTTCAGAGCGATTGGCCTTGACCCAGAAGTCGATCGTATCGGACAGCGACTTGAATGGCGCACCCTGGGCACCGCTGACCATCCGGTTGCGGCTCATGCCGCCTTCAAGCGGAACCTCATTGTCCTTTGCGCCATTGATCATGAGGATGGGCAGCGGGACTGAAGGCTTCTCATCGAAGGTGAACATGGCCCCCACGACGGGCGCAATGGCGGCAAGCTTTTCGGCCCGCTTCACCGCATAGACATACATCATCATGGCCCCGTTGGAACCGCCCGTCATGTACACCCGCTTCGGATCAACCCGGTGCTGCCTGATGAGCAGATCGATCAGCGCATCGAAATAGGCGATGTCATCTGCCTCGCCCACCTGTTTGCGCAGCAGGTAACCCGTATTCCACGCATGACCACCCATGCTGAGCGCGGTACCCTGGGGATACACAACCGTAAAGCCCTCCCTCAGCGCAACGGCATCAAAGCCTGTCCGCTCCCGCTGCTGCTCGGCACTTCCCCTGCCACCATGGATCACAAGCACCACGGGACGCATCTGGCCGGCAGGTGCGGCATTGACCAGGATCGCCCGGCGCTCGACGGCGCCAACGGCGAACTTGAGATCCTCGGAAGCAACCTGCTGCGCGGACGCCGGGATGATGGCAGCTACAAACAGGAAGAAGGCAGAAACAAGGGTACGCATGAGACCCGACTCCATTGGGGTGAAAGCACGCAGTTTAAGACACGTTCGGTGGCTCCGGATTCAGCGAAGCTTCTGCTGCATCAGGAAAGACCAGATCACGGATTTTCCATCGAGGTCCCGACTTGAAACCCCGGACAGCCGGGCCAGCCGTTCATCCGCATAGACGCGGGGGCCCTCTCCCGGAAGGCGGTGGCCACCGCCCTCGACGGTGTAGAAGACGACCGGGGCAGCACAGCTCTGGCCCGTCTCGAGGCGAACACGCGTCCCGTCCTGCGGATCGACATCCGGCAGGTCTTGCGCGACGACCGGGCCTGAACACCCATTCCGCGCCTGCCAGAACGCAATGGTTAGCGTAGCGCCGAGCACAGTCCCCCTGTCATCGCCGGACATGGCGGCCACCGCTCCGCCGCCAAAGGGCATGAGCCGGTCCGCGGTACCCGCAATCATCAGGATCGGGATCGGCCGCGCCGGCTTGCAGCCGGGTACGAGCTTTTCCGGCAGCATCGACACGAAGGGCGCCACGGCAGCAATCCTGTCGCCCAGTTCGCAGGCCAGACGCATCGTCATCATCCCGCCATTCGACCCACCGGTCACGTATATGCGTGCAGGATCGGCCACACCCTCTGCGATCAGCGCATCGATCATGTCACGAAAGAAAGCAACGTCATTGGCGCCGGCCGAGCGCTCGCGCAGGTAAGGCGTATCACGCCCGTCGACCCAACCCTCGCCTTTGCCATTTGGATGGACCGTCACGACACCGTCACGACCGCCAAGCTCGTGAAAGCCATAGCGGAAAGTCTGCCGACCATCTCCAACAGCTCCGCCGTGCAGCACGAACACGACAGGCGCCTTTCCTGTCACGTTCTTCGGGCGCACGATCCAGTAGGATCGCTCCTGCCCACTCGAAACAAGCGTGCGCTGTGAGGCATTCTCGGGCACCTCGACATTGGCAGCACGCGCACGCGCAACACCGGTCGGGCTGTCCTGGGCAGACACCGGCGCACAGGCCAGCATTGACAGGATGACTGCAGTAACAGGGATCCGCATTGAAAGCCTCCGGATGTCAATTCTCCGCGCCAACTGTCCGGCGCCCAGCCCCGAAAACGGGCGCGCCGGCCCGTGGGGCTAGTAGCACAGCCTTCCGGACCGGCGCGAGGGGAGGAAGAGGCGGCGCAAGTCGCGTCCACCGCCTCATCCAGCAAATCAGTTCATTTTCACGCCAAGCGTCACAGTCCATGTGGCAGGCTCGTTCTGCTGCGCGTTGAAGGCCTGGTTGCCCGGCGAGACATTGTAGTACGACGTATCCAGGACATTCTTTCCACTCGCCGTCAGGCGCCACTGCTCATTTTCGATACCAATCGCAGCGTCGTAAAGCGTCGCATCATCCAGCTCATTGAGGTTGTTCGGATCCTCGAAACCGCCATACTCGCCACGGCGGCTGACCATGGCCATCAGGCCAAACCCGTCGCCAATATCACCGCGCCACGTCAGGCTTGACGTGGTCGTCCAGGTCCGCAGGCGCTGCAGGCGCTTTCCATCGATCGAAACGAGGGCAAGGGTCGTCGCCGGGTTACTCTGCGCGTTGCTGTAGATGCTGCCACCATCATACTCGCCATCAGCCCACGAGAAGCTGAACCGCGGCACAAGCGTTCCGCCCAGCAATCCGACCTGCGCTGACAGGTCACCGTCGACCCCGGACTGGTGCGAGTCACCCGCACTTGCCAGCACACCAACGTTTCGAACCGTGTTCGTCGCGGTCGTACCGACGAAGACGGAATAATTCACCAGCGTGTTTTCCTTTTCGTTCAAATAGGCATTCAGGTCATACCGCAGCCAACCGTCGATCAGGCCGCGCACACCGGCTTCATTACCTCTGACAAACTCGGAGTCATAGACCAGCGGCACCGCAATCGAGCTGACGCCATCACCGGGTTCTCCCAGGTCGTTGTTGTACCCACCTGCGCGATAGCCGGTTCCGATACGGGCATAGGCTGTGTGACCCGGAGCGAAGCGATAGGTAAGTGCGACACCCGGCGTCCACTTCGTGAACGTATTGTCAGCCGTCACGTTACGCAGCAACTGCTCGTTCGCAGGCGTGGACGGGTTGTCCAGACGGAACACGTTGTCCAGCCGGAAGCCCTTTTCGTCAACGCTGTAGCGGACATCGCCGCTCAGGCGCACCTCGTCCGAGAGATTGAGCGTCACAGCGGCATAAGGCGCCCACGAAGAATCATCCACGCCGGAGTTCTCCACGCGGTAACCATTGCGCGCCGCAGTTTGAACCGCCGTAAGCGTACAGGTCGGAGCCACAGAGCACTCTGGCGGCAGCACGGTGGGAACATCCGCACTTCCACCGAACACGTTGTCGTGCACCGCATCGGGGAAGCGCAGCGTGTTGAAAGTCGAGTCCACCTTGTTCAACTCGATGCCGACGACCCACTCGACGAGACCCGGATTCTCGGAAACAAGCCGCAGATCCTGGGTCCAACGCTTGAATTCTTCGGACCCTGTCGACACTGTCGGTGTCGCGCGGGCAGTCTTGTTGTTGCCGAAGAGATCGACTTCGCTCTGCGTCGTCGCGTTGCGTACGCGATAGGCCGTGGTGGATTGCACGCGCATATCGCCAAGGCTCCAGCCAACCTCAAGCGCAGACATGAACGTGGTACGATCGAAATAGCTCGGCGTATCGACGGCCTTCTCGAAACGCCCGACCGAATAGCCGGACGGTGTGCCGACGGGATTGATCGGCGGATCGTTCGCGGCAAGCACCTGCCCAAACGCAACGACATTGGGCCCGAACTCGGTCGTCTTCTCGACGAGAAGGTTCACGTCGATATCAGCGGAGGGCTGCCATGCAATCTGGCCGCGCGCACCCCATGAATCCTCCTTGTCCAGTGCATCCCCCGTGATGGTGCTCGTGTAGAACCCATCTCGCTGGTCTGCACCGAAGGCACCAACACGCATCTGGACGTTGTCCATGATGGGCATGTTGAGGATTGCCTCGCCTCTATAAGCCTCGTTGATGCCATAGGAGGCGTTGGCAGAGAATTCGAATTCCGGTGTCGGACGACGCGAAACGATATCCACGGCACCGCCCACGGCATTGCGGCCATAGAACGAGCCTTGCGGTCCGCGCAGCACGATCACCGAGCCGACATCGAAGAAATCGATAGGCACGAAGTTGCGCCCGCCAGCATTGCCACCCGCGATGAACACCCCGTTTCGGAACAGGCCGGAACCTGTCTCGGCGTTGTTCTGTCTCGCCGCACCTTCGCCACGGATCAGGAATTCGTCATTGAAGCCAGAACCGTTGTCGATCACCGTCAGGCCAGGCGTCAGTCGCGTCAGGTCCTTGCCGGTACCTACATCGGCATCGTCGAGGGCCTGGCTGTCATAATATGTGATCGATGATGGCACATCCGACAGTCGCTCGCGCCGCTTGCGCGCGGTCACAACGATCTCTTCGACGCCGGCCTTCGTTGAAGACTGGCTGCCGGAAGAAGATTGAGAAGATGAGGAACCCGTCTGAGCCTGCGCATATTGCTTTGGAGCAGCCTTGGCCGGCACCTTCGCGTCAGATGCATAGGCACCCTGAGCCGCCACCGCAGAAGCAAAAACAAATGCAGACACAAGTCCCGTTGACGCAAGCAAGCCCTCTCGGCGCACAGACATGACTCCCCCCCTATTCTGTCGTACGAATAATTGATCCTAACTAGCATCAATTATCTGCAGTGTCAACGCAGGGCCTTCCATGTACTATTGTCTGCGTGACCGTAACGACACGCACTCCGAAGAAGCCGACGGCCCGCGTCGCCCACCTGCGACGGGGGCGGCCGCGCCGCGAAGAAGCTGGTGAACGCCGCATCCGGCGAGCCGATGAACTCATGCGAGCCGCCGCCATGGTTTTCGCCGAGCGTGGCCCCCGCACTACAACGATGGACTCGCTTGCAGAGGCCCTCGGCATCCCCAAGGCAGTCCTATACCGCTACTTCCCGTCCAAAGACGAATTGCTGCACACGATGCTGGGCCGCATCCTCGACCAGTGGACGGAACTGCACAATCGTCCGTGGCGCGGCCTGAGCAACAACCTGCGCGAGGTCATCGCATTGGCCCGCGCCAACCCGGACGAACTGCGCCTTCTGGTCCGCAATTGCGCGACGGATCCGGAACTGCGCCGTTACTACGACACCCTGCACTCCACCATCGTACGCTTCACCGAGGAACTTCTCGCCGAGGCAAGCGAAGGCATGGCCTCTGATCCTGTCATCCGTACACTGAGCAGTCATGCAGTGGCCGGGTTCATGCTGCATGGAGTCCTGTGGTGGATCGAGCACGCCGATCCATCGCGCGACGAAGACTTCATGCGCTGGGCGCGCGACTCTCTCGGAACACTCTACCGGCGCTGGATGCCCGACGCGGACTGGCGTCCAAGACAACCGCACGGCAACTCCAAGAACGCCGGCGAGGTCGAAAGACCCGCTATGCGTAAAGCGGAGAAGAAGCCTTCAGGAAAGCCTGGTTGAGATCCATCTCGGCAACAGGCGCACCTCCACCCGGCAGGAACAGGCGACTGCGGATCCACATGCTCTCCGTCTTCGGTGTAGCGCTCAGCGCAATGACTTCGCGCTCGATCTCATAATTCGTGTCGGGAAACAGTGGTCCGTCGATCAGGCGGATCTCCTGGTCCGCGAAGAGCCCAACAACCGGATTAGAGACAGGAAACGGATCCTCAGCCGCGATGTGCTGGCACAGCACGCTGATCATCTCGGCCGGCATGACCGGCTTGCCCCACGGTGACGCAGTGCCCGGATGATACCAGCGTGATGGCTCCGTGATCACGCGCAGCTTCTCGTCGAGCGAGAAGGGATAAAGGTCACCCATGCGCTGCGCGAAGGGCAGCGAGACGCTGCGCCGCGGTGAACACATGCCCACCCTGACACCAGCCAGGATGCGCGCATCGGCATTCGGCCTTGCGGCGGCGCGCTTGGAGGACACCGCAGTCTGGCCGTTGGCCTCGCCGACACAGGCTGTCCCTGTCAGCACGACGGTGCCGTCACGCTTTATCGCTTCGATCGTTGCCGTGACCGGACCTGTCAGCGAGACACGCGCCTGGATTTCCTCGCCCTCATAGGCAGGGCTGCGATAGTTCGCCGAGATAACGCCCTTCTCGAACCAGGCTTGACCCCAGAAGTGATGGAACAGGGGAGCGAACTGGCTGAAGTGGGTCGGCCCCTCGATGGTACCGCCCTTGAAGCCCAGCTTTCCCGCCGTTGCGTCGTCATGGATCGAGGCGTGCGAGTCGTAGGTCTGCGCCACAAGCAGGTTGACTGGCCGCCGCCACGGCCCGGCGATCGCAAGCGGATCCCGAGACAGGATATCAAGGGTTGCATCAAAGACGGCAGGGCTCATGGCATCGGGGCTCCCGTGGAAGGATCAATGGCGATGACGGGGGGCAGCCGGTAGCGTCCGTCGCGGAGCGCCGGCTCGGGCAGATAGGCGCGCAACACAAGCGCAAAAGGCCCGGCAGGGGCAGGAAGCCAGTTCGTCCGCCGGCCGGCAGGCGGAGGGGAAACCGACATCCAGATCTCAAGCCCGCCATCTGCCATCGCCACAAGGTCGGGCGTCCTGTCACCGATCGCGTATCGTCCCGGCGTGTTGGCCGTGAAATAAAGGCGCCCATCGGCATCCACCTCGTAGAGGCTGAGCGACCAGAATGCGCGAACCGGCGGGGTTTGCCCCGGTCCAAACCGGAGGACGTGGACGGCCTCGCCGTTGAACGAGCGCGCCCCGCCCTGTGTCACGCCCCGCATGTACATCGCTTCGTGCACGGGCAGCGCGCCAAGACCCCAATGCGCGATTGAGGCCCTGTAGAGATAATCGGTACCGAAATCCCCGAGGCTGGCCGCCTGATAGATCCAGCCATGGACAGCATTGTCATCGGCAAGCCGCGCCGCAATGGCAGCACGCGCCGACGCCACGCCCACCGCCACGGCCTCGCGGATGGCGGCGTCACCAGCCTCAAGGCGCGTCGCTGTGAGCCCGGCATCGGCAATCGCCGCAAGCAGCGGGCGGGCCTGCACCGATGGCGGCGCCTCAGTCCGCAGCAACGCAGCGATCGCAAGAACCTCGCGATAGGCATCGCCATCCGCCTGTGCGGCGGGAGCAGGACCACGGCCTGCCGGTGCATGCAACACGATCCCGTTCTGCAGGGCCCTCGCGCCCGCGAGGTCACCGGATCCCGCCACGAGCGTGCGCACCTGCGCCCACACCCACCATGTCGGCGCCACGACCTCTCCCGCACCGGCCAGCGAACCTGGCGGCAGGATCCTGATCCGCTGCCGGGACTCCCCGGCGGCAGAGCCCGTGACGATGAAGTTGTTCGTGTAGAGGTCCAGCACGGCAAGCGACACATAGCGCCCGCCTGTCTCCGGAAGCTCGATCTCGACGGGTCCCAGCGACATGTCGAGCCAGGCCGATGAATAAAGCGTGTCGTTGTTGGGCGTGGTCACAAGCCGGGACGACGCATCGGAAAGCCGCCGCACATGGATGAACGCGTTGGATGACGCCCCCATGGTCCGCAGCCGAGCCCGTGCCATCTCGAGGACGGGAAAGCCGTGGATGTAGAAATCGTGCGCCGCCCCGGCGAGGGGCTCAAGCGCATCCCTGCCCGGCCCGCGCCCGACATTTCGCATCTCTTCCATTCACATTTGGAAGCAGATTGCAAAACAATTGTCAACAGTTTCAGGTCGTACGTCGTCGTCGCCGCTTGCCCTTGAACTGCACGACATCCCCCTGCATGGGCCGGGGCAGAAGGTCGTTGAGCTCCGTCGCCCGCTGCACACCCTTGCGGTGCATCTCGCGTGCGGCGTCAAAGGCGGCCGCAGGATCGCGGCTCTCGATGGCGCGCTTCAGCTGCAGGTATCCCGCGAGCTCTGTCTGGCGCATGTCACGCGTCGCCATGGCCAGATGGCCATAGACCTCGGCAGCCCCCATGCTCAGGTCCCGGATCGCCTCCGACAGGCGCGGCATCGCTGCCATGCGATACATCACGCTGACAAACTTGTAGGTTCCCATCTGGAACAACCGAGGCGTACAATCGGCATTCCGAGCCAAAGCCTCCAGTTCGCCCAGCGCCAGCCCCAGCTTTGCAAAGTCCTCTCGCGACGGATTGCGGGCACAACGCGCGGCGAGAAGCGCAAACAGCACCTCGCGCATGGCCATGACGTCCCGCACCTCGGCGTCA
>JBILGJ010000356.1:0-3236 GCA_044351125.1 Micropepsaceae bacterium | reverse complement strand
GGAGGGCCAGGTCCGCGGGGTATTCTGGCGCACAACTGCCGGCCGTTGGCAATGTGACAGCATCTGGGCTGACGGCGGGTCCCGGATGGTGATATGACTTGCGCTCTCCATGGGTCGCGCGAGGATATTGATGAGCACCGTCTATCAGGAGCTTGATGAAAAGCTCATCGATTTTATCCGCCGCCAGAAGATGTTCTTCGTGGCCTCCGCGCCGCTTTCTGCCGACGGCCACGTGAATGTGAGCCCCAAAGGCTACGACTGCTTCCGTATCATCAACCCGCGGCAGGTGGCTTACCTGGACCTGGGGGGCTCGGGCATCGAGACGGTCGCCCATGCGCGGGAGAACGGCCGGATCACGATCATGTTCTGCGCGCTGGAGGGACCCGCGCTGATCCTGAGGCTCTATGGCCGGGCCACGATCATGCAATTTGACCATCCCTCGTTTTCACAAGAGCTGGCAAAGTTTCCCGGGTTCACGCGGGCGCGCAATGTCGTGTTCATCGACATCGAGCGCATCGCCGACAGCTGCGGCTGGGGAGTACCGTTCTACGAGTTCAAGGGACCGCGGGAGCAGTTGCAGCGTGCAATCGAGCATCGCGCGCAGGACGAGTGGGAGCGGCGGCGCTTCGAGTCCAATGCCAGCAGCATTGACGGTCTTGCAGGCCTGGTCAGGGACGGCGGGAGCTAGACCTGCGTGGACTGCCTGTCGAACGCGGTGCCTGCCGCCTGCCGGTTCACGCAAGCCCTCGTGCGCCTGCCCGCGCGCCGTGTCGTCGACGGGCTGCGCGCGGTTGATCGCGGCGCTCCTTCTTTCGAGGGTGTTGTCGCCGAGCACGCCGCCTATGTGGCGGCGCTCGAGGCTTCGGGTGTTGCCGTGGAGGCGCTGCCGGCGCTCGAGGCGTTTGCCGATGCCCTCTTCGTCGAGGATACGGCGCTGGTCTTTCCCGATGGGGCGATCCTTCTCAGGCCCGGTGCACCGAGCCGGGCGGGAGAGGTTGCGCACATGGAACCCGTGCTGCGCCGGCGGTTCTCGCAGGTCCTCACGCTTGAGGAGGGTCATGCCGATGGCGGGGACATATTGACGATGCCGGACTGCGTCATGATCGGACGTTCGGCGCGTACCGATGCCGTCGGGGCGGGCGCGCTGGTGCGACTGCTTGCGCAACTTGGGCGACGGGGTGTCGTGGTCGATACGCCGCCGGGCGTCCTGCACTTCAAGACCGACTGTGCGCTGGTTGACGGGGACATGGTGCTTGCCACGGCGCGGCTTGCATCGTCGGGCGTGTTCAAGGGCATGCGCGTGCTGGTCGTGCCCGAGCGTGAGGAAGCCGCGGCCAATGCCTTGCGGATCAACGATCGCGTGTTCGTGGGGGAGGGTTATCCGCGCACGGCTGAGTTGCTGACGCGCGCGGGCTTGCGCGTCGTGACGTTGCCGGTGCGCGAGATCGGGCTCATCGATGCGGGATTGTCGTGCATGTCGCTGAGGTGGTAGGGGCTGGAGCGCGGCAAGCCCCCATCCGTCTCCGCCATCCGTCGCCTGGCGGCGCCCGTGAACACAGCGCGGCTGGGCCTGGTGCTCAGGGACGTGCCCGGGCTGCTCCGCTGCAGGCCCAGCCTAGCGGCCAAGAATGTTTCCGACTTTCCATATTGTCCAGGCCACGATGAGCCAGAGCAGGACCAGCATGATCATGCCGATGTCATGCAGGAAGCCGACGAGCCACCCCACCGGCGATCCGAATACCGCCCCTACCTGACCTGCGAAGGCTTCGCCCAGCACTTCCACGAGTGCATAGGCGAGCACGCAGAGCAGTGTCCAGATCACAACCAGCGTGCGCGCGCCGAAGCGGAGAAGGCCCGCCATCATCATTGTCTCGGGCCCGGTCGCGCGGTCATCGCGTCAGTGCCCGCTTGATGGTTTGCAAGGCATCCTGCTCGAGCGGATGTGCGACGCCATCTGCGCGGATGATCTCCTCGCAGGACTTCAGGAGTGCCCGAAATTCATCGCCGGTGGGGCGTAATGCAGCAATGGTTTTCAGCGCCGTTTGCGTTGCGCTTTCTGGATCGAGTTCAAAGGCCTGTTCTTGCAGGGCAAACTCATGGGCGAGGTCATCCCGCGCGAAGCCTTCCAGCAATGGTATCCGCCTCATCAGGCCCAGCAGTCGCCGCCGCTCCTGTTCATCCGCATTTCCATCCGCGTAGGCAATGATGGCGCAGGCCGCCACCATCGCGTCGAGCAACTCGTTCTGCCTGAGCGTCGGTTCGTCCTTCGGTTCTGGCACATGCCTGACCCGCTTGCCGCGTTCATTCTCCATTCGGATCCTGTAGTCCATCGTTGCCGCTCCTTGTGTGCACCAATGCACATCGGCGGGCTGCGTGGTGCTTTCAAGGGACAGGACGAGGGAAAGCGAAGTCCTAACCGGAATTCATGATCGTTCCTCTACAGCGCATGGCGGGGGCATTGAAGACCTCAATGACCTGCCCATCGGCCATTTCTCCACGCGCCTCTGGTGAAAGCTCCATTGCCGAGCTTTCGGGATCTCGGAATGTGAATTCCTGCACCATTGGCAATTGGAATTTTTCAGGCGAAGACAAGCTCGAATGGAAATGGTACGCCTGCCGTATCGGGTTGAGCAAAGCACTGGTTTGCATCAACGATTGGCTAGACCGTAGGCTTTTGGGGTCGCCAATGCTGTTTGATCTCAATGCGTTTGGCCGTCATCTGCCGCATTATCGCAGATGATCAATCAGCGTATCCGTTATCTGGCTTGGACTGCGAGGGCCGGATACGGAGCTTTTTCCCGCCAACGCGTGAGGAGTTCTAGCGCGCGACTTCCATCTTGATCGGGCCTTCGGCGCGGCCGTGGATGAAGCGGTCCAAACGGAGCCTTGCCGCTCAGTCAGCCTGTCCGTAGGTTTCTTCATATATTTGCCGGAGAGGCTTGCCTTGGTAAGTCCAGAAAGGGCCTGGCGCTACGCTATAGTCTAGCGCGAGCAGGCGGCGGGTTGCGGCTGTCAGGGATAGTTCTTCATCGCCAAGCAAAACTTTCCGATCGCCAGCCACGGTGACGTGGGCGGCGGTTTCAGAGAACTCCAGTATCGCTCCGACAGGTATGCCCATTTCCCGAAAATTCAGGTTAGGTCGCCTTGACCTGTACTGCTTCCCTGCGTCCACATCTTCCGTGGGGACCGCGGTGGGTAAGCTTGCTACTTCCGCCGTGGCATCTTCAACATGCAAT